>CAYUPT010000001.1:0-35196 GCA_964446725.1 uncultured Bradymonadales bacterium
AGCTCAAAGAGGCCCGCGACAGAGCTGTGGAGGCCAATGAGGCGAAGAGTCGGTTTCTGGCCAATATCAGCCACGAACTCCGCACGCCGCTCAACGCCATTATCGGCTACAGCGAATTGGTCGGCGAAGACCTGGAGATGATCGGCGAAGAGGAGATGGGCCAGGACGTCGGCAAAATCGAGACCGCCGGCCGCCACCTCTTGGAGTTGATCAATGAGATTCTCGATCTGTCGAAGGTCGAGGCCGGAAAAATGGAGCTATACGTCGAGGAGATGGACGTGGCGACGGTCATCGACGAGATCGCCGACACGCTCCAGCCGGTCATCGAGGACAAGGACAATACACTTCGCATCGATCTCGAGGATGCGCCGGAGACGATGCGCGTCGACGTGATGAAATTCCGTCAGATCATGATCAATCTGCTGTCGAATGCCTCGAAGTTCACCGACCAGGGGCTGGTGCGCATCCACGCCTTTCGCGAGGAGGACGACGGAATTGAATTCGGAGTCTTCGAGGTCAGCGATCGGGGAATCGGGATTCCGGAAGACAAACTCGAAGAGCTCTTTGACGCCTTCAGTCAGGCCGATGATTCGACGACCCGGGAGTTCGGCGGTACCGGTCTGGGCCTGACGATCTGCAAGCACTTCTCGGAGTTGATGGGGGGCGAAATCGATGTGGAGAGTACCGTCGGCGAGGGGTCGACGTTTCGCATCAAGATTCCCGTCGATGTCGACGAGGCTCGCCGGGACCGAGACGACTCGGCAGTCGACACCGAGCGCCATGGCTCGGACATCACCGACGATTCCAAGTCTCCCCAGATCTCGGCGCCGCCGGCCGCCGATCGGGTATTGGTCATCGACGACGATCCGACGGTGCACCAGTTGATGGAGCGATTTCTTTCGCGCGAGGGATTCGCCGTGCGTTGCACCACCGGCGGCGGCGATGTGCTCGACGTGGTGCGCGACTACCGCCCGGATATCATCACCCTCGATGTGTTGATGCCCGAACTCGATGGTTGGGATGTGCTCGAGCGGCTCAAAAATGACAGTGAACTCGCCGATATCCCGGTGGTCATGTTGACGATTGTCAACGAGCGCAATCTCGGATTTTCACTGGGGGCGACCGACTATCTGACCAAGCCCGTCGATCCGGAGCGACTCAATACGGTATTGGCATCGTATCTCGACGGGCCCGACGAGCAGACGATTCTGATCGCCGAGGACGACGACGATACCCGCGATGTTCTGCGCCGAAACATCGAAAAGGCGGGATGGACCGCGGTCTGCACGGAGGATGGAAAAGAGGCGCTCGCAGAGTTGGAGGGAACGGTAGAGGCCGACGCGATTTTGCTGGACTTGATGATGCCTCGCCTCGACGGATTCGAGGTCTTGGATGCCCTTCGGGGCCGCGACGATATCGATATTCCGGTCATCGTCGTCTCCGCCGCCGATCTGTCGGAGGCCGAACAGCAGTTGATCGATGACCGGGCCGACGCCCTCTTTAAAAAGGGCGACTACGCCAAACAGCAATTGCTCGACGAATTGGAGGCCGCCATCCGCCGCTCGGGATAAGCGGTGACCGGGCCCGATGCCGGCCGCTGCGGGCGGCATGGGAGCCCAGCGCCGTCGCGATCAGCGCTCGCCGAAGGTGTGTTCGGAGCGCTCTTCGTTGCGGTCGGTTGCCGGCGGTGGCGTCGGCGACAACTCGGAGATGGCCTCGCGAAGGGCGTCGTCGATGTCGATATCGACGCTGTCGAGGGCCGGACGGAGTTGCTCGAGATTGCGGCCCCCGATAATCGGCGCCGTCACCGCCGGATGGGCGCCGACCCAGGCGATGGCCAGACTGACCGGATGCATCCCGTGATCGCGGGCGAATTCCGCAAAGTGACCGGCGATGCTGTAGTAGTCCGCAGAGCCGTAGCGAACCTCGTACATCGGGTTGTCGACCAGGCGCCCGTCGTCGGGGCGCTGTTCGGGGCCGTATTTGCCGCTGAGCAATCCTCCGCCCAGCGGGCTGTAGGGAAATACACCCAGGTTTTCGCTCCGGGCCATCGGCAAGATCTCGACTTCCGCCTGGCGCTTGACCAGATTGTACATCGGCTGGATGGCCACAAAACGGGCCAGCCCCTCGCGGATGCTGATACCCCGGGCCTTTGCGATCTGCCAGGCCGCAAAATTGCTGGCCCCCAGATACAGTACTTTGCCGGAGCGCACCAGGTCGTCGAGTGTCCGCAGGCTCTCTTTGAGCGACGTCTGGTCGTCGAAGCGGTGCAGATACAACAGATCGATGCGATCGGTATCCAGCCGTCGAAGGCTGTCTTCGACGGCGCGCACCAGGTGATAGCGGGAGTTTCCGCGGTCGTTTGGCCCCTCGCCGGTCGGAAAATAGGCCTTGGTGGCGACGACGACATCGTCGCGACAGTCTTCGATAAATTTGCCGAGCAACTCCTCGGAGCGGCCTGCGTTGTAGACGTCGGCCGTATCGAAGATGTTGATGCCGGCCCGGCGGGCGGCTTCAAATTGTTGGCGCGACGTCTCCTCGTCGGCACTTCCGCCAAAGGGCATGGTGCCCAGACACAGCTCGGAGACGCGCAATCCGGTGTTTCCGACAAATCGATAATTCATATGCGTTCGGGGGTTGGGGTGGTGGCGCAAATGGCCGGCTAGGACGTCGAGCCGTGAAGGCGAAGAAATTCCTCGGCGCTGCGCCGCGCCTGCTGGCGGACGCGGGCCGTGGCGCCGATGACGCGGTGCAGGACCCGGGTGTTGTCGACGGGGTCTCGGGCCTTGTTCAATCCGTCGAGTGTTCGCCGGTGGGCGCGCCGGGCGGGTTCGGCATCGCCGCGCGACTCGTGAATCGACGCCGAGCGATGGGCGGCGTACCAGTGGTCGGGTTCCAGAAAGAGCGCTTTCTGAAAGGCCTCGACGGCCTGTTTGGTGGCGCCCTGCGACTGGAGAACGGTGCCCATCAGACAGTGGGATTCGATATGGAAGGGGTCGTACCCCAGAGCCGCTTCCAGGCAGGCCAGGGCCAGATCGAGCTGGCCGTCTTCGAGGTGTTCGGCCGTCGTGTCCAATAAATCGACGACCGTATCCGACTCGGAGACATCGCTGGTGGTCTCCTCGAGATTCGACAGATTATTGGAGCGGGGAATGGCCGGAAGTTGCCCGGCGTCTGGCGGGTCGTCCGGATTCCAGCTTCCCGGCTCGATGGTGCGACCGGTACTGGACTGGCCGGGGCGATACAAAAAGCCTCCGCCCTGTCGGATCGGCCGCAGCGACGGGGCCTCGGGGCCCAGGCGCTCCGGGTGGATCTGTTCGGAGGAGCCGAACATCAGGTAGCCGTCGGCGGCCAGAACGTCAGCCAGATTCTGGAGGGCCCGGCTGGTGGCATCGGCCGAAAAATAGATCAATACATTGCGGCACAACACGATGTCCCAGCGACCGTCGGGGTGGTCGGAGCGAGGCGGGGTGTCGAGGACGTTGTGATGGGCAAAGCGGACGTTGTCAAAGGCGGCGTGGTCGGCGCTCCAGTGGTTGCTGTCGACGGGGCTCAGATAGGTGTGGCGCCGCGACGGGTCGAGGCGCCGAAGACTCCAGTCGCTGTAGATGCCCCGTCGAGCGGTGTCGATAAACTCCGTATTGACATCGGTGCCCAGAATGCTGACGTCCACCGATTCCTCATCGGCGATCATGGCCACCGTGTAGGCCTCTTCGCCGGTGGAGACGCCGGCACACCACAGGTAGATCGGCTCCACGGAGCCGGCCGGCCCCTCCAGGTGGTGAAGTAGTGAACGCAGCGCCGACAGTTGCGGGGTGTCGCGCCAGAAGGCGGTCAACCCGTTGGTGATGACGTTGACCAGTTGCTGGGGCTCGTCGGCCGTCGGCGGCAGGTTGTCGAGGGCCTCCAGGTAGGCTTTCGGGTCGGCATAGCCGAGCTGGCGGGCGCGGCGGCCGAAGGTCTCGGCGATGCGCTGAGGAGAGGTGTCGCGCAGGGCAAAGCCGGTCCACTCCTCGAGGAGATCGCTGGCCCGCGAGATCAGCTGCCGCCGTGAGAAGGACGCGGGGCTCATCGGGACTCCCCACTGGAGGGCGACGAGATTTGATCGACGAGATGGGTCAGTGCGGAGGCGATTTCGGTATCGGCCAGGCTGTGATCGACGACACCGCGGGCCGAGGCCACGCGGGGCATGCCGTAGACGACGGACGTCGCCTCATTCTGGGCAATCGTCGGACAGCCGGACTGCGACAGGGCCGTCAATCCGGCGGCGCCGTCGTCACCCATGCCACTCAAAATCAATCCGATGGCCCGCGGTGAGGCGTGGCGAGCCATACTCATCAACAACCGATCGCCGCTGGGGCGATGACCGCCGATGGGCGGGCCGTCGCGAACCCCGAGGGTCAGTCCCTGGTCGACGACCAGATGGCGGCGCGTGGGGGCGATGACGACCTGGCCGGGCTCGACTCCGGCGCCATCTTCGGCCTCGAAGACATCGAGGGCGGAGTGTTTGTCGAGCCACCGCGCCAGGTGCCGAGAGAAGCCATCGGTGATGTGCTGGACGACCAGCAGCACCGCCGGAAAATCGGCGGGCAATTCGGTGCAGATATTGGCCAGCGCCTGAGGCCCCCCGGTGGAGGCGACGATGCCGACGACGGCCAGCGGATTTGGTGTGGACTCCGAACTCGCCTCTTGGGGGGCCGATGAACTCGTCGTCTGGGGCGTCGATGTCGGCGGTGGGGCCGATTCTCCCTCGCGCTCGCGCTGACGGGCCCGGACGTGGCGGACGACCGGGATCTGCGACAAGAGCCGCAATTTGCGCAGCAGCCGCTCTCGATCGTCGTCCGAAAAGGGCAGTCGGTCGGGCTTGGCCATCAAATCCAGGGCGCCGGCCGACAGGGCGCGAAACGACTGGTCGACGCCGCCGCGATGGGGATCGGAGGTCACCACCAGAATCGGCGTCGGACAGCGGGCCATGATCTTTTCGGTGGCCGACAGCCCATCGAGGCGCGGCATGTGGATGTCCATCAACACAATGTCGGGCTGGTGCGACTCGCAGTACTCCACGGCGTCGACGCCATTGTTGGCGACGGCGACGATGTCGATCCCGGGTTCGGCACCGAGTGTCTTGGTTAATGCCTCGACAAAAAGGCTACTGTCTTCGGCGATCAAGACCTGCAGGCTCATATGTTGGGCTCGTGGGCTAAAAAGAAGGCTGGACGATGTCGAAACAGTACGGTCATCCGCCATTTCAACAATCGTTACGTTAGCGTCGATCGGAGTCGGCGGCAACTGGGAAGTGAAGTCTGTGGCGAGTGGTGTGGCGGACCGGCACGGGTGACACAGTGCGTCGTTTGCGCCTAGTATGCGCAGCGTCGGGTTGTCCGACGGGAGTCTCCCGATTAGTTTCGAGCCGATCGATATCCGTAGTCCTCACCGACTTTTGCAGTAAAGCGTGCTAGATGGTCGATAGCCAGCGGTTGCGCACAACTCGAGATGGTCTGCACATGGTCTCGGCAGTGGCCGCCGAATTGGCGCGCCGCAGCGATGGGACCACCAGTGTACCGGCGGTGACGACCTATTTCCCCGTCGATGTCGACAGTGTGGCCCGGGTCTTTGAGGGACTCGAAGAGCTCGACGGCGTCGAGCGCCTCGAGCAGGGAGCGCTGACGGTCTATCGACTCGAGGAGTTGGAGCGATTCGACGACGATGTCGATATCGATACCGCGGAATTCGTCGACGAGGCCACCGGATTTATGCGCACTATCGGCACGCTCAAACGGGACGCCGACTGGGTCGAGAAGGTCCGAAAACAGCACGAATTGTTGCGCATCGTCGCCGACAGCGGTCAGCGCGACGTCGAATTGACCTATCTGACCAGTCGCACCAGCATGTCACGAGCCCGGGTCCAGAGCCTGCTCAATGACTTCGATGCCCAGGGCTATATCGGCATCGACGTCGACGAGGACGTGGAGCGGATTCGCTACTTATTTCCGCCCATCGACTACCCCGAGCAGCGCTACGAGGCCAATATGCGGCGTCTCGACGAGGTCGATCCGCCGGCGAGGTCCCGGGTCTCTCCCTGGATTATCCTTGCTGTGATCGCGGTCATCGTATTGATTGTCGTGATGCTGCTGCGCTTCTGATGAGCAGTATCGAAATACGGCGAACGACCCGCGAACGTGGCAACCGACAGCGGTTTGTACGAAGACTCAATAATTGACAGAACACGCGACGACCAACCCCAAAATTTTTGCACGGAGTGATGTGATGACAACTCAGACGGCCACCTCAGATGCTGGCGACGAGCGCGAGACCTTCGAAAAATTCAGTCCCGTCGACGGCACCAAGCTCGGGACCTATCCGATCAGCACCAAAGACGACGTCGACCGGGCGGTCGGCCGGGCCCGAAACGCCTTCGAGAAGTGGCGCGATCTGTCGCTCGATGAGCGATTTTCCTATCTGGAGCGGCTGCGTCAGATCATTCGCCGCAACGGCGAGCGCTACGCTCAGACCATCAGCGAGGATACCGGCAAGCCGCTGGTGGACTCGCTGATGACGGAATTGATGAGCATTCCCCTCTTTATCGATTACTACGAAAAAGAGGCTCCGAAAGCACTCAAGCGACGCCGGCTGATGCCCCAGCTTCTATTTCCCGGCAAAGCCAGCTACACGGAGTACTTTCCCAAAGGCGTGGTGGGGATTATCTCGCCCTGGAATTTCCCGTTTCAACTGGCCGTGGTGCCCATGATTTCGGCGCTGATCGGCGGCAATACGGTGGTTTTAAAGCCGTCGGAAGTCACGCCGATGACCGGGGAATTGATCCGGGAGGTCTTTGAGGAGGCCGGGTTTCCGCCGGGCGTCGTCGAGGTTGTCCAGGGCGACGGGTCGACGGGTGCGGCATTGACGCAGGCCGATATCGATATGGTCTTTTTTACGGGCTCTGTGGAGACGGGCAAAAAGGTCATGAAATCGGCGGCCGACAAACCGATCCCCGTCGAATTGGAACTCGGCGGCAAAGACGCCATGATTGTCTGCGACGACGCCAACCTCGAGCGCGCTGCGCGAGCGGCGGTGTGGGGCGGGTTTATCAACTGCGGTCAGATGTGCATCTCCGTGGAGCGCCTCTTTGTGGTGGAGTCGATCTACGATGAGTTTATCGAATTGGTGAAGCGGGAAGTCGACGCCCTCAAAGTCGGTCCCCCCGACGAGGGTTCCGATATGGGACCGCTGACATTTAGCGGTCAGATGGGCGTGGTCAGCCGCCATATCGCCGACGCCGAGGAGCGCGGCGCCAATATCGCCCGAGGCGGCGGCCCACAGGAGGGACCGGGGCAATTTTTCGATCCCACGCTGGTCCTCGATGTCACCACCGATATGGAGATCTACCGCGAGGAGACCTTCGGCCCCGTGTTGCCGGTCATCAAAGTCGCCGACGAAGAAGAGGCGATCCAAAAAGCCAACGACCACAAATACGGCCTCACCGGCAGTGTCTGGACCTCCGACAAAAGCAAGGGGATGGAGCTTGCCAGTCGCATGGAATCGGGCCAGGTCTCGATCAACGACCTGGTGCAGTCCGTCGGCAATCCGGCCCTTCCATTCGGCGGCGTCAAACAGAGCGGTTTCGGGCGCTACCACGGCCACGAGGGGCTGTACGCGTTTATGAATCAGAAGGCGATTATGGCCTCCAGTGATTTTCTGGACGTGGAGCCGGTGTGGTTTCCCTACGCCTCGAAGTATCCGACCGTGCTCGATACCTTCCAGAAGTTGCTCGACGGCAAGATGGTGCGCGCCGTCAAAAACTTCTGGGACCTCATTAAAATGACGGACAACAAAGACGGCGTCGAGAAATAACCGGGGTTCATCGCCGCCTATTTGGCGACGACGACCTGTGCCGGCCGGACCACCGTGCCGTCTTCGAGCACCAGGCCCGGTCGGTCGACGGCGACGATGGTGTTGGCGTCGAAGTCGCCGTGTTCGACCGTCGAGATGGCCTGGTGGAGATTGGGATCCATCGGTTCGCCGCGGCGGCCGATCAATTCGACGCCCTCCGATTTGAGATAGGAGATAAAGCGGTCGCGAATCGCCTCCAATCCCTGGCGCCAGGGACCTTCGGCGTCGCCCATCTCAATGGCCCGTTCGACGGCATCCAGCACATCGCCCAGCCCCGACAGCAGCCGGATGCGCTCCTCGCGGCGAGCGGCCGCGACGGAATCCGCCGTCCGGCTGCGCACCCGACGCAGGTCGTCCGATA
Organism: uncultured Bradymonadales bacterium; assembly: GCA_964446725.1. Classification (GTDB taxonomy): domain Bacteria; phylum Myxococcota_A; class Bradymonadia; order Bradymonadales; family Bradymonadaceae; genus SLJM01. The sequence continues at coordinate 8,252 of CAYUPT010000001.1, forward strand.
GCCGCTGGGCGCGGCGCTGCAACTGCTCGCGCTCATCGTCGTCGGACGACTCCGGTTTCTGGTCTTCGATATCGAAGCGCGCTTCGAAGTCGTCGAGTTCTTCGCGCAGTGTTTCGACGTGGTCGCGCAGCCGATCGACCTGTTGTTCGGCCTGACGCCGCCGCTGTTGTTCCGATTCGTATTCCGTCTTCAGATCGTCGATTTCGGAGCGCGCCTTCTGGACTTCCTCGACGAGCCGATCTCGTTGCTCGAGAAGTTGGCGCGCCACGCGCATCGGAACGACGCGTCCGTCGTCGTTGTTGGGGCCGTTGTGACGAGATGACATAATATCCCTGTAAGAAGCCGTAGCCCCCGGACCTTTCGCGGCGCCTGTCACAGCGCAGAATCGCTCCGGGGTGTGAAATCGATGATCTCCGATCGATATTGTCCACAGACTCAATGCCAGCGCAACTGCCACAGCGGGGCGCTGATTGCCATTCGGCTCCGTCGGCCGTGTCGCGGAACACCTACGCAGGCTCGACGGGGGCGAAGAACCGAAGTTCCTGAACGCCCCCGATGTATCGGGGGAATACGCCTTGTCAGCTAAGTTCGGTGCCTCACGTTCGACACTACCGAAGGCGGGGACGCCTCCGTCTCCACCATCACTCCGACCGTCATCCTGCGGCCGAGAAAGGCCCCGATATGCCTTGTGCTATCGGGGAATAAGCGTTGTGAGCTAACCACGAGGATTGGCGGCCGAGAAAGGCCCCGATATGCCTTGTGCTATCGGGGAATAAGCCTTGTGAGCTAGAAATCTGAGACCAGCGCCGCTGTCCCACTTTCTTATTGCTGTAACGTGGAGAGCTGAACGGATACAGTGATTAACCACGACGCCTTGCCGATGACACCGGCTGCGGACTATGTTCGTGGTGGCAAGAGCCGACTCCCACATCAGGGTACTCATGAGCGACGAAGAGACCGACAATCCGGCGCAGTCGTCGAGCTTCGATGACTTACTCGATGATGTGCAGGACGCCTCATTCGACTGGGATGACGAGGAACTCGAAGCCGAAGAAGAAGAGCAGACGCGTCCCGTCGTCTGTTTTCGCATCGGCCGCGACCTCTTTGCGATCGCCGGCGATTCGGTGCGAGAAATCTCGGGCTCCACAGAGATCACAGAGCTGCCGGGGGCGCCGGCCCACATCGAGGGGATCACCGTCTTGCGCCGGCAGGTCGTGGGCCTGCTTTCGCTGCGCAATTACCTGAATCTCGACGCCGATCGAGCCTCCGATGCCGGCGAGGCCGACGGCTTTGACAGCGTCTCGACGGATCGCACCCTGATCGTCGAGACCGCCCACTACACGGTGGGCATCTACGTCGACGAAGTCACCGGGCTCGACGAGTGGCCGGAGTCCTATCTCGACCCGCAAACCCTTCCGGAGACGATTCGAGACGAGACCCGCCGCTACGCCCGGGGAGCGCGCCAACAACAGGGCACGATGTGCGTCTTCCTCGATCTGGAGACCCTTCTGGACGACGCCTCCATCCAATGACCTCCACTTTTGTCGACGTATTGTTGTTTGAATTGCGGGGCCATCGGCTGGCCGTCGAATTACAGTTGGTTAGCAGCATTCTGGCCCCCCACGAGGCCGAGGGCATGCAGCAACTCGATCCGCGTCCCTATTTGCTGGCCGCCGATGTCGATGCCGCGCAACTCGACGCTCCGGATCGCGAACAGCGAGTCGGGCTCGTCGAAGTGCCCGGTCCTCCGACGGTGATCGTGTTGGGCGAAGTCCTGGGGGCGGAGCGACTCGATGTCTCCAACGTGGTGTCGATTCCGGACTGGATCGCAAATTGGATGCCCCCGGTGTTTGCGCCGGCCTGTGGAATCGTGGACGACAGGGTTGTCTGGCTTGTCGATCTCGATACACTCAACGCGACCTCGCCTGCCTGAACCGCCGACTTCGCACTCCCCTCTGAGGCTCCTCATGCGCCTGTTTCGCCATCTGTGGATCAAAATCGGCGTCCCCATCGTGTTGTTGACCCTTTTTGCGGTCATCGGATTGTCCGTGATGGGGCGTCCCTGGTTGGCCGTGGCCATGGCGGCGCTGGGCGTGTTTACGGTGGTGGCGACCAGGCGGTCGCTGCGCCCATTGGAGGATGTCACGCAGGTCATCGAGGGGATCGCCGGCGGCGACCTCGATCACCGCACCATCGACGAGGGCCGCGACGATGAAATCGGCCGCCTCGCCCGCTCCACCAACGAGATGGTCGACCAGCTCAACGAGTTGTCGACGACGGCCGAACAACTGGCGCAGGGCAAGATCGACGTCGTCGACGTCGAGGGCGACGTCTTGCAGAGTGGCCGACTGTCGGACGCCGACACCGACCCCGGCGAGGCCGACGGCGATCTGGAGCGCAGCTTTATCCGGCTGACCAACCAGATGCGCCGGTTGACGATTCAGGCCCGGATCATCGCCCGCGACGATCTCTACAATCCACTCCTCGACGAGCGCGTGCCCGGTGAGCTCGGCGAGGCCTTCGGTCTGATGGTCCGCAATCTGCGCACCATCGCCGACCGCGCCAAGGATATTGCCGAAGGCGATTTGACGTCGTATGTCGAGGGCGAGGGCGATTTGACGACGGCCTTCAATCAGATGGTCACCGAGCTCAATGACCTGGTCCAGCGCATCGTCGAGACCGCCATTCATATCTCGTCGGCCTCCGAGGAGATTTTGGTCGTCCTCCGCGATCAGGAATTGGCCGCCAGCCACCAGGCATCGGGCGTCGAGGAGACCCAGCGGACAATGGAGACCTTGCTGTCATCGGCCAAAAAGATCGCCGATAACAGCCAGACGGTCTATAAATCGGCGGAAAAGACCCAGGACAACAACCGCACGGTCGCCGAGCGCATCGGCGAGTTGAAATCGCACACGGCGCGGATCACCGAGATTCTGGAGGTCATCAAATCCATTGCCGATCGCTCCGATCTGCTGGCTCTCAATGCCAGCCTGGAGGGGATGCGCGCCGGGGAGGCCGGCAAGGGCTTTACGTTGGTCGCCGAGGAGATGCGCCGGCTCGCCGAAAACATCAAGGACTCCATCGGCGATATCAAAGAACTGGTCAGCGATATTCGCGAGTCGTCGATGGCCACCGTCATGGCCACCGAGGAGGGCTCCAGGCTGTCGGAACAGACCACGGAGACCGCCCTGCAGATCTCGTTGATCACCCAGCAGCAAAAATCGGGAACCGAGCAGGTTACGCAGTCGATGGACGAGTTGTCCCAGCTCATCAACCAGGGCGTCGCCGGCACCCGGCAGGTCACCACGGCGGCCAGCGATCTCGCCGGAGCCGCCGAGGTATTGCGCGATCTAGTCGATGAATTCGAGGTCGAGGACGCGCCGGATGAGCAAGAGATTCGCGATGGCGACGGTGCCGTCAGTTACGATTACGACACCTCGAAACTCGACGCCTCCAGCTACAGTACGCCCGACGATCACGAGCCGGGGGCTTCCGGGGTCTATTCGACGCTCGACGGCGACGACTCCGGACTCGGCGAGTTCGGCGGCGACGATGACGGCGGCGGTGACAGCGATTTCGAAGAGCGCGTCAGCAATCTGGACTTCGATTCCGATTTCGATCCGACGGCGACGCTCAACGAATCCAAAAAATTTGCGCGCCGGGCCCGGGAATCGGTCTCGACGCCGACCTTTTCCGGCGATGGCGACGACGAGGTGACCGACGGTGACCCCTCAAGCGACGGCGATGATACCGGGGTGGGCTTTGACGACGACGCCGACCCGGAGGTCCTCGATACGCCGACGGTCAAATTCTCGTCGGACGACGCCGATATGGGAATTCTGGAGGAATTTGCCTCCAGTGACGCCGGGGAGGAGTCCGATTCGGGAGAGGCCCTCGATCGCTCCGGCGAATTCGAGGCGATTGCCCGCGGAATCGAAGACGGGGAACTCGATACCTCCGAGGTCACCGATGGCGACGACCATGATGGCCCGGACGCCGAGAAGTCGGACGCGGAGAAATCGGAGACGCCATGAGCCGTGACGCTCTGATCGAAAAATTCCGCAATGTGGGCCTGGAGCGCATCGAGCAGATGAATTCGCTGCTCGTCGAATTGGAGCGCACACCGGACGATGAAGAGGGGGTCGATGAATTGATGCGTGAGATTCACACCCTCAAGGGCGAAGCCAAGATGATGGGCTTTGCCGACATCAATCTCGTGGCTCATCAGACCGAAAATCTGCTGTTGGCCATCGTCGACGATGGGGTTATCACCGATACGGAGCCCGTCAATCTGGTCTTTGAAGGCCTGGATTTGATGCGGGATTTATTGACGAAATCCGCCGGTGAGGCCTCCGCCGAACTGGACCTGACGGGCTTTGTCGACCGCGTCGGTGCCTACCAGGGCGGTGGCGATGAAACGCCTGACGCACAGGGCGATTCGGCGTCGACAGCCGACGCCGCGCCCACCGAGGAGGGCGAAGGCGACGCCGGCGACTCCGGCGGGGAGTCCGTCGATGATGTTTCGGCCGACGGCGCCGGCGACGACGACGCCGGGCACGCCGACAGCGGCGAACGCCGCGGTGGCATCGAAGACGGCGATGGCGACGATGAGGGCGAAACGGGCGAGGGCAGCGAAGTCGGCGTGGAGGCCTCCGGGGACTCCGGTTCCGTCAAGGACACAAAACACAGCGATGACGCCGACGAAATCCGCCCCGAGCCGGTGTCGACGCATACCCGCATCGATACCGGGAGCGGGGATGGGAACGACAGCTCCGGCCAGCACAATTCGTCGGGCCGAAAGGACGGCGGCTCGCTGCGCATCCAGACCAGTTCGTCGCTTCGCGTCGACGTCGACAAATTGGAGCGACTCGGCGATATCGCCGGCGAAACACTGTTGATGAGTCGGCGTCTGGACTATCACCTGGACGAATTGGAGGGGCTTCGAGAGCAGCTTCGGCGACAGGTCGATGACGTCGACGAGCTGGGCAAAGAACAGCGGCGCGAATTCCGGGATCTGGTCCACCGCATCGACTCCTGTGAGACCTCGCTTCGAGACGAGGCGTACCTGGTCAATTTACGGGCTTCCCAGGTCGACGATAAGGCCCGTCATCTGCGCCATATTCCGCTGTCTCAGGTACTCAGTCACTACCCGCGGGCGGTTCGCGACCTGGCGGATACCCAGGGCAAACAGGTCCGGATGATCCATACGTTCGGCAGCGTCGAAGTCGATCGCACGATACTGACGGCGCTGTCGGAGCCGCTGCTGCATCTGGTGCGAAATGCCGTCGACCACGGAATCGAGTCCCCCGACGAGCGCGTCGACGTCGGCAAGAGCCCGGAGGGCGAAATTGAATTGACCGCCGAGTACTTCGGCGATTCAATTCGCGTCGAGTTGCGCGATGACGGCCGCGGTATCGATCCGGACGTCATTAGAACCAAGGCGGTCGAACGCGATTATCTGTCGAGCGAAAAGGCAGAGCGGCTCTCCGACCAGGAGGCCATTGCCCTGATTTTTGAGTCCGGATTTACGACGCGCCAGGAGGCCACAGATGTCAGTGGGCGCGGCGTGGGTATGGATGTGGTGCGCCGCCAGATCACCGAGATCGGCGGGTTTATCGAGGTCGAAAGCGAGGTCGGCCAGGGCACGGTGTTTACCCTCAATATTCCGGTCTCCTCGGCGATCAACTCCGTGCTGGTATTTTTGATCAACGACCGCAACTTTGCGTTGACGGCCAAAGATGTCGAGCGCGTGGTCATGGTCGAGCAGAAGCAACTGGAGACGGTGCACGGCGGAGTCTGTCTGAGGCTGGAGGGCGAATTGGTGCCGCTCGTCGACTGGGCGGGACTGCTGGAGCTGGACCACCGCGGCGATCCGCCGGATCGGATGACGGCGCTGTTGGTGCGAAAGGGCCAGCGACGGGTCGCGGTGTGGGTCGACGACGTGGTCGGTGAACAGGAGGCCATCAGCCGGCCGCTCGACGATTTTCTAAGTGGTGTCGCCCTGTGCCGCGGCGTGGCGTTGACTGATTCCGGCGCCGTCGTCCCGCTGCTCAATGTCATGGAGCTGATGGAGCGAAGCGCCGGCGAGGCTCGACTCGACATCGAGGAGCGGCGCTCGACCCAACAGAGCCGGTCCTTTACCGCCGTGCAGGGCCGGGAGGCCGCCGATGTGCGCACCATTCTGGTCGCCGAGGACAGTGAGGTGACCCGGTCGCTGGTGGTTTCGATCCTGAAAAATCGCGACTACCGGGTGCTGGAGGCCGACGACGGCCACCACGCCTGGGAGCGCCTGAAGCGGCACAACGTCGATCTGGTGTTGACCGATATCCAGATGCCGCGCACCAGCGGGCTGGAGTTGCTCAACCGCATCCGAAACTCCGAGGACTACGCCACGCTTCCCGTCGTCATTTTGACGACCCTCGGCGATTCGGACGTCAAGAAAAAGGCGATGAGTCTGGGGGCCAACGGTTATCTGGTCAAATTGTCATTTCAGGAAGAAGAGCTCATCGAGACCGTTCGCCGCTATATCGGATAGTCGGTGATGAGCTCGGGGCAAATGGAAGCGGCGGTCCACCGACGGGCCCGGTGGAAGTCACCGGTGTGGGCGCGGGCCGGAATGTTCTGATCTGCCCGACTCGTTTAGTTAGACAGCATCCGATAGTAGAAGATCAGAGTCCGCTGGCCGGTGTCGACTGATACTCCGGTTGCGCTCTGATTTGAGCATATTCCGTATTTGCGGCAAGGACGCGCTTATGTGCCAGGACAACGGTTCGGGTTCTCGACCAACGGCGCCGGAGTCTTCGGGCTGCGGTGGCCAGGTCATATCGCTTTGTGATCACAGGGCACGCAAGAGCATCGGGGCGGCGACGAAGGCTCTGGTTCGACATCTGGCGTCGATCCACCATCGGGCCATCCAGGTCCACAACGCAGTCATCGAGCGCGCCGATGTCTCGATACTGACGGAATTGTGCCGCACCACCGGCATTACCCTCGATCTCGTCGACGACGACATCCGCGGTGCGGTGCTGATTCCGGCGGCCTTGTACGGCGACAGCGAGCGCGAGATCTTTGGCAAACGGCCCCTGCAGCGCCGCGTGGAAGACGACATCGGCGACGAGCAGGCCTGGCAGGTGTTGTCGCGGCTCAATCGCAGCTCGCTGTCGGTCTGGCACTGCCAGACCAAATCCGACGGCCCCGGCCATCGCGCGACATTGCTCGAGAACACCGGCGATACCACCGATATTGCAGGGATCATCGGAAGACCGGGGCCTCTGGACGACGTCGACGGCGTCTACGTGGGGCGTCGAATCTCCTTTGAGGGTCACGATTTTATTGTCTTTGCCCATCGACTCGACGAGCGCCGCGAAAGCGCCGTTCGCGAGGCGTTGAGGACAGGAGACGGCGACGATGGAGCCGATATCTGGCGGGGCATGGAACTTCAGGTGTTGCGGGCCATCGTCGATCCCGACGATCGCCATCGGTGGCCGGGAGGCGAATTCGAACAATCGGCGGGGTGTGGAAGTCGACGACCGGCATCTCGTAGCGGGACGTTGCTTGCCATTCGCCGGGCCGTGTGGCGTCGGTTCGCCGAACCCGACGATGGCCTGACGATGCACGCCCATGTGGCGGCACTGATCGACGACCCGGCCGGTTTTGAGGCGCTGGTAGATGAGATCAGCAAGATCAAAGAAACGGTGCTGCTGCGCCGCGGTGGGCTGCGCGAAAATAGTGCCCCGATTGGACTCGACGAGATCCTCAGTCCCTTCTACGTCGATGAGCAGGGCCCCTATTTTTCACTCGATGCGCTGAGGGACCATCCCGTTCGGCTGTTGCTGCTCAACGCCGGGGTATTGGAGGCCGGCGATATCGAAGCGACGGCGGCCATCGGCGATGTGCTTCGGCGGGCGCGAAAGCACCGCCAACAAGACTGGGCGCGGGCCGTTGAATTGGCCTGGATGACCTATCGCACCGAACAAAATCTCATGGCCACCTACGGGGTCTACTACGGCGATGACGAACTGGCCGGCGACGACGAAGACGAGCTGAGTTTCATGCGCCTCAGCTCCGTATTGCCCAATATGCGAACCCTCTTCGATCGGCGCTTTCTTCAGACCCCGCTCAGGGCGTTGGAGCTTCCGGCGCCGATGCAAAAGCGCATGATGACGGGACTCGAAGACAGCGGCGCCGACGCCGACAACTACACCATCGGTGACATCGAGCGCGACGAGCGAGAGCTGGCCCGACTCCGCAACATCGGCCACAAGACCTGCAACGCCATCCGCGCTGCGCTGCTCGAATACGGCGTGCGCTGGCGCTGGGATGTCGGGTGACGATAGTCTGATAGTCTGAAGGTGCCGCCCTGCGGTCGTTGTTTTCGTCGATGATGTGTCGCCAGCCGGACTGCGAATCTGATGCAATTGCTCTCCGCCATCTTGATGACGCTTCTGCAGAGCGCCATCGTCATTGCGGCACTGGTCGCCGTGCTATTTGGCGGAACATTGCTGATCACCGAGGCCGGACCGTCGGTGCGCCAGGGGTTGGAGACGCCGGAGCGCCTCCAGGAGCTCGAAGACGCCGGCGTCGAACACGCCCGACGTGCCGGCAGCGCGCAGGCGGAGGCGACGATTCACACCGCCCGGCGCAAGGCGTTGACACTGCGCCTCGAGCGCCAGCGCGATCAGTGGCAACGGGAGGTGGACGTCGAGATGCGCGCCATCCAGGAGGCCGCCGAACAACAGATCGAGGGCGTTCAGGACAATCTGGAGTACAATCAGCAGGTGATTTCGGAATCCGTGGACCGACTTCAGGGCCAGTACTGCGATAGCTGGAATCCCGTCAACTGGTGGGCCTGTCACCAGATGCAGGGCCGCGTCGACGATATCGATGACCGGATCCGACGTCAGCAGCAGGCCGTCGAGGAAAATGCCCGCCGGCTGCGCAGGCAAGCCTACGAGGATGCCGTCGACTATCGCCAGGATGCCGAACAACAGCTGGAGCGCCAGACCGCCGATATCCGTCAGCAACTCCAGGCGTCGATCGACGCCATGGACGATCTCGAGGAGAGCCGACAGCAACTCGATGGCCGCGTCGAGGCGATACAGCACGAAGCGGCGACCCTTCGCGAAGACAACTGGATCTGGATCGAGTTTCGCGACCGCTGGCCCTATCTTTTGGCGGTGGCGCTCCTGATCTTTGCCGCTCCCTATTTGCGCCGAACACTCTGGTATTTCGCCGGCATGCCGCTCGTATCGCGGGCCCGGCCCATCGAGTTTGCGCGGCCTGAACCGGGGGGCGATGAGGCGGTGTCGCCGCAGATCGATTGCGGCCCGAGCCGGCGCAGTCTGGAGGTCGAAATTCCGGCCGGTGAGCGGCTTTTGGCTCGAAGTGGCTATGTCCAATCCGATCGAGAGGGCGCCACAAGCGAGTTATTTTTCGACCGCCAGGCGCCAAACCTCAGCTTTATCAGTGGTCTGGTGCTTTTGACGCGCCTCCAGACCCGTCAGGCCGGCGATGAGCCTCGAGATGTGGTGCTCGGCACGCCCGACGATCCGGACGCCTATTTGATGCGCGTCGATCTGGAGGACCATCCGGGCGTCGTCGTTCGCGCCAGCCACGTCGTCGGCGTCGTCGGCGATATCGATATCGATTCCACCTGGCGACTGACCAATCTTCACGCCTGGGCGACCTCTCAGGTGCGCTTTATCGTGTTTTCCGGCACCGGGGCACTCATCGTCGAGGGCTGGGGCGATGTCGGCGCAAGCGACGTCGACGGCGGCCGCGAGCAAAAGCGCATGCCGCTCGTCATCGGCTTCGACACCCGCCTTTCGTACCGCACTCAGCGGGCGGCGACCTTTCTTCCCTATCTCGTCGATCCAGGGCGCGAACCGCTGGTCGTCGATGTCTTCGACGGCCAGGGAATGGTGTTATTTGAGAAAAACCCCTCGGAGCGAAAACAGGAGCGCAGCGCCGGGGAGGCCATTGCCGGATTTTTTCTCGACGCCTTCCGCAAATTGCTCGGTCTCTAAGTGCAAACGTGGACACCAAAGCGGCGATGACCTAGCCTGCGCCAGCGTGTCATCTTCTTCGATGGAATGGAACGACTCAATGCTTCAACAGTTACATCTCAGGCAGTTCAAGAGTTTTAAGGACCAAGAGATTGAACTGTCTCCACTGACGATCTGCGTGGGGGCCAATGCCTCGGGAAAGAGCAATCTCTTCGATGCGATTCGATTCTTGCAGGGCATCGGCTCCGGAATGGTGATCCGCGATATCTTTCAGGGCGTCTGGAAGGGGGGACGTGAGGTATGGACCGGAATTCGCGGTGGTGCAAATGAAGCGGCCTTCGGCGAATGTAGCCTATTCGAGTTGGAGTGCACCTGGAACCCACGAGCGAACTCCGCGATGAACTACCAAATCGGCTGTCAGACTTTGCCGAACCCACGTCTTTGTCGTGAGTCACTGAAAGTGGAGGGTTCCGGTAAATATATTTTTGATACTCACGCCGGCGCTCTTGGAGGTCAAACAGGCTTCAATGACGGCGGTGGAATTCGCGTTGCCGTTCGAAGAGAGGGCAGGGGCAATAGTCCAACAGCAACCTATCCAGCCAACCGAAGTCTGATGGAGCAGATCGGGCCGATGGAGGGTATGCACCACCTCGTGCTTCCAATCATCGGGAGATACCAGGAGATACTAGAAGCCTCATATTTTTTGGATATTACGCCGGGACGTATGCGGGACTATGTCCCCAAACAGGTCGATCAACTGGGCGCCGAAGGGGAGAATCTATCGGGGATTATCTGGAATATGGCAAAACAAGGGGCCCAACCCGAACGAGAAGACATCATCGATTGGCTCTCCGAATTGTGTTCGCAGGAGTTTGCCGGGTTGAGTTTTGTGGAGACCGATCTCGGTGACGTTATGCTCGAAGTTGTCGAGGAGAGCGGGCATCATATTTCGGCGCGAAGTCTCTCAGATGGGACACTTCGCTTTCTCGGGCTTATCGCTGCGTTGCTCACTGCCCCGTCGGGGTCGATGCTGCTTCTCGAGGAGATTGAAAACGGATTGCATCCCTCCCGCGTCCATCTTCTGGTCGAATTACTCGAGGAGATCACCGCCGTTCGCGATATTCAGGTCATTGCCACGACGCATTCGCCGCGCGTATTGAGCTCATTGTCGCGAGACAATCTCGATAACGCCGTGTTATTTGCTCGTCAAAACAAGGATTCCAAAACGGCGGGAACGATGATGCGTCGCTTCTGTGACATTCCGCATTTCGAAGAGGTACTCGAAAAGAAATCGATCGAGGACCTCTACGTCTCGCGGTGGCTGGAGAATGCATTATGGATGTCATGATCGTTCCCGAGGACCCGAGACTCGACCAGTACCTTCTGAAACCCATTGTTGAGTGCTTATTTCAGGATCTGGATGTCAGTGCCAATATTGAAGTGCTTCAGGATCCCCGTATGAGAGGGGTCAGTCAGGCGCTGGATCCAGATATTATTCAAAACGATGTTGTCGACCTGTATCCCATGGTCGATCTCTTTTTGGTGATCGTCGACCGAGATTGCGACCGGGAATCAAATGAGGCCCGTGCACAGACGCTTCAAGAGCGCAGCGATGTCGATCTTCTGGTCTGTCTTGCGCAAGAGGAAGTGGAAGCTTGGATGCTCTATTTGCACCGAGAGGAGTTGCACGAGCACCTGGGGGTCGGGTTTTCCGATGTTCGAGATAGTTGTGACCCCAAAGATGAATTCGCCGATCCTTTGTTGCAGAGCATGGAGTGGACGACGAAGGTCGGGCGGGGGCGCAAGCGGGCGATGCGTGAACTAGGCGAATCGTGGCAGGGTTTGGTCCAGGTCTGCGATGAACTCTCGGCATTTCGCCGGCGCATCGAATCGGTCATCACCTAAGAAGCGGCAGGAGTCGACGATGTATTTGAGCAAGAAGATGCGATGGGCGATCTACACTGCGATCATTGTGGCCTTTATTATTGCCGGTTTTTATCTGACGGCCACCGAGCGTCCGGACCGGTATATGCCCGGTGATCCCAAAGATCAGTCGATGTTTGGCGAACCATCCGGCGACGCGGACCACGAAAAGGTGTCGGATGAGAATGGCGATGAAGAGACGCCGTAATGACCGCCGGGCCCGTAGAGTCGCTGAATTCGTCGAATTCCACACGCCGTGACCGCCGTCTATGTCCCTTCCCTCCGCCCAAGAGCTTCGAGATTTTATCGACGACCCGCTGAAGTCCAAGCTCGATGCCAACCAGAAAATCCGCAATAAACAGCGGCGGCGAACCCGGATCTTTGCCGCCGTTTATCTCGTCGTTTCCCTGCCGATCACCTGTGCGGTAACCGCCGGGTTGGGCATCGGCGCCGACGACGGATTCTGGTCGACCTACTGGGGTACCGTTGCCCTTATCGGGGGATGGATCGCGTTGTACATCATCCTGTGGTTTCGCCACTTCAAAGAGGAAATGCCCTTTGAGTACGGCCCCGATATTGCGGTGCCGCTGATCCGATATCTCGACCCGCGCATCACGGGGCCCTCCGGAGAATGCGATACGGGGCGGCTGGAAAAGAGCTGTCTTTTTCTGGGGGCCATTGAACGCTGCGAGACCCGGGCGTGGTTTCGGGCTACGATAGGCTCCATGGATCTCTGTTTCGGAGACGTCGACCTTCGGGGAGAGGACTGGGCGTTTGAGGGCCTGGTATTTGTCGCCGAATTCGATGAGGACCTCGACGACCACCGGGTGTTGACTGCCGCCGACAATGCCGACGATGACTTCGAGGAGCGATACGGAGAGTCCGTGGCGTCTGCCATCGAGGACGTATTCGAGGTCTTCGATGGCTCCCGGGGAGACGATGAAGACGCGCCGTTTCGGGCCCTGGTCTCCGGCCCCTACGTTGCCGCATTTGAGCGGGGTACTTCGATCATCGAGCGCAGCGGCCACTCGCGTATCGGCGATACGGACCATCTCCACCGGATAGGAGAGCGGCTGCGAGCACTTCTGGGCGTCGCCCATGCCCTGCGCCAATCGAACGTCGGCGACGCCGCGAGCGACCACTGAACATTACCATCCGGCAGCATGGTCGATAGCAACAAGGGTTATTCCCCGATAGCCCAGGGTATGTCGTGTCGGTGCCAATCGTAGGTGAGAGCGGCGGTATGCGGTGACGTCGGCGCAGAGAGGTTCGACCCCATCCGTCCTTGTGGCGGTGGGGAGCGAGTCTGGTCAACTAGAAGCGGAATCCCCCCATTGGTTATCCGGCGGCGGAGCCGCCGGAAGTGGTGGCGGGGCAAGCCCGCCACGGGAAATGATTGGGTAATGTCGGGTATAGCTGACAAGGCGTATTCCCCGATAGCGCAAGGCATATCGGGGCCTTCGGATTGTGGGAGACGGGGTATAGCTGACAAGGCGTATTCCCCGATAGCACAAGGCATATCGGTGCTGTTTTGAGGGCGGGCGCGGCGATACCTCCCAGAAAGCCCCACAGGCGATGCGGAGCATCGTCGAGGAGTACGATGACGGGAGCTCGTCGCTGAGAGCCGCAGTAGATGGCTCGTGAATAATCGGGGTTAGGGCCGCCGGCTCGTGGGCGTGGGGATTGACTGAGTCTGTGCGTGTTTAGTCTCCGAGCGTACCCTTTCAATGATCCTGTCGGATACGACTTTCTCAGGAGGAATGAATGCGCATTGTCTACGCCACCGATCTCTCGCCGGAAGCCCTGGCCGGGGCCTATATGGGTTTTGCTCTCGCCCGCCATCTCCAAAACGGCGGAACCGACGTCGAATTCGATATCCTTCACGTCATCGAGGAGTCCGGGATAAGCGGTCGTCTACTCGGCGGCGGCGATATTGATACCCAGTCCATCGAAAAGTCACTCCGTAAATGGGTCGATGAGAATATCGAAGGCCCCGTGGACTTCGGATTGACCGTCCTGCAGGGCAAGCCGGTCGATGAGATTCGAGAATTCGTCGATGAAAAGAACGCCGATCTCCTGGTGATGGGTCAGTCCGGAAAGGGGACATTCACCCGGATGGTCCTGGGGTCGACGGCCCATAATATCGCTCAGAGCCCGCCCTGCGAGATATTATTCGCCCACCGCGAGTTCGATGGCTTTCGCCGGCCTCGCCGATTTGTGGTGGCTACCGACTTCAGCCAGGCCAGTGGTCGGGCCCTGCGAGAGACCGCAGAGCTGGCGCGTCAGATGAAGGCCGAAGTCGATGTGGTTCATGTCTTCGAGGTGCCCAAACAGCCGGCGTTTCCCGGCGGAATTGCCGGATATCAAGTGCCCAGCGAGGAAATCGACGGGTTTCGCCGCGAGGCCGAGGACAGGATGTCCGATTTTGTCGACGACCACGCCGGAGTGTTGGAGGGATTGACGGTGCGCCGCGAAGTGCTCTCCGGATCGCCGACGCAACAACTGGTGGAGTACGCCGTTACCAAAAACGCCGACATTATCGGCCTCGCGACGGCCGATGACACCTCGATGGGCAAGAGGCTACTGGGAAGTGTCGCCAGCGGTGTGGTTCGCCAGATGCCGACCAGTACGATGCTGGTTCCTCCCGCCGGGAAGTGAGTCCACGACATCGGCCGGTGCCGGCGGGATGAGGTTGTCACTCGACGGTGACGCTTTTTGCGAGGTTTCGGGGCTGGTCGATGTCGGTGCCCTTGAAATCGGCGATGTGGTAGGCCAGAAGCTGGACGACCACCGCCGAGATCATGGGCTGGACGAATTCGGGGACGTCGGGCATCCAGATGATGTCGTCGGCAAACGACTCCAGCCGCTCGTCGCCCTCGGTGCCGATGGCGATGATGCGCCCGCCGCGGGCTTTGACTTCCTCGAGGTTTGATTTCGTCTTTTCGTAGACACTGTTCTTGGGGGCCAGAACCACCACCGGGAGGTGGCGGTCGATCAATGCGATGGGGCCGTGTTTCATCTCGCCGGCGGCGTAGCCTTCGGCGTGGATGTAGCTGATCTCTTTGAGTTTGAGTGCCCCTTCGGCGGCGATGGGATATTGATTGCCGCGGCCCAGGTACAGAAACGACGATGACTCGTGGTACTTGCGGGCCAGTTCTTCGTACTGGCTGGTATCCTGGAGCATCCGCTCGATGTGATTGGGGGTTTCGCGAAGTGCCGAGATCAATGTCCGGCCCCGGTCGGCGTCGAGGTTCCCATTGAGACGACCCAGTGCAATGGCCAACATGCTGACCGCCGCCAGTTGCGTGGTAAAGGCCTTGGTGGAGGCCACACCGATTTCGGGGCCGGCGTGGGTGTAGATGACGCCGTCCGTTTCGCGGGCAATCGTCGATTCAATGACGTTGACGATACCCAAGGTGCGGGCGCCCAACTCCGAGGCCTCTCGAATCGCCGCCAGCGTGTCGGCGGTCTCGCCGGACTGGCTGATGGCAATCGCCAGGGTGTCGTCGGTGACGATCGGGTGGCGATAGCGAAACTCACTGGCCAAATCGACCTCCACGGGAATCCGGGCCACCTCTTCGATGAGGTATTTGGCGATCTGGCCGGCGTAGTTACTGGTGCCGCAGGCGATAAAGTAGATCTTGTCGATGTCCTGGACGGTCTCTTTGTCGAGATTGAGCTCCGAGAGTTCGACGTCGCCGCGGTCGACGCTGACGCGGCCCCGGAGCGTATCGATGATCCGCGCCGGCTGCTCGTGGATCTCCTTGAGCATAAAGTGCTTGTAGCCCTGCTTTTCGGCCGATACCGGGTCCCAGCTGATCTTTTTGACCTCCCGTTCGATGGCCTGGCCATCGGCGTCAAAGACCTCGATGCCGTCGGCACTGAGCCGGGCGGTGTCGCCGTCTTCAAGGAAGATGAAGCGGCGGGTGTGGTTGAGCACTGCCGGAACGTCGGAGGCGGCGTACGCGCAGTTGTCGCCGTGGGCGATGACCATCGGCGATGCATTGCGGGCCACGATCAATTCGTCGGGGGAGTCGGTGGACATCACCGTCAGTGCATAGGAGCCCTCGATGCGGTCGAGTGCCCGGCGCGTGGCGTCGTGAAGGTCGCCGTCAGTCGTCCCCCAGGCCTCGTCGATGAGGTGGGCGACGACTTCGGTGTCGGTCTCACTGGTGAACTCTCGACCTTTTTCGGTCAACTCCTCTTTGAGCTCCAGGTAGTTTTCGATAATCCCGTTGTGGGCGACGACGACGCGGCCTGCGCGATGAGGGTGGGCGTTCGATTCGGTGGGCCGGCCGTGAGTCGCCCAGCGGGTGTGGCCGACGCCGATGGGACCGTCGAAGGGAGCGTCGCGGTAGGCCTCCTCGAGACGGTCGAGCTTACCCTGGGCTCGGCAGATTCGAACTTCCCCGGTGTCTTCGTCGCCAATGGCGATGCCCGCCGAGTCATAGCCTCGGTACTCCAGTCGCCGAAGGCCGGACAACAGAAGTTGAGCGCACGATTCGGTGCCGACATAGCCAACAATTCCGCACATAATATCCTCTCGTCACGGGAAATAGGGTAGAACGGATCGACGGTGCGCCGCCCCAAACCGGCGGCGACTACCGATATGGTCTTCGTTGTAATGGGGTACAACACGCCAGAATACGGCCGTCGTTCGTACCTGATCGTGGGTCAGAACAGGGGAATCGGGCAAGCGGCGGTCGTCGACAGGGGTTCTCGGTGTGTCGACGACCGGAGGCCGATTCCGGCGTGCGTCGAAATGTAGGGCATCTCGTCCGGGAGACAACCCCCGGAATCAAGCGAGCTTACTCGATGCCCGTGATCTCGGTGGTCACCGACTCAAAGTGAAGCCCCACCGAATAGCCCAGCTCGCCATCGACTTCGACGTCTGTAAAGCTCGATGAGGAAAAGGGCCCGAGGATCGTGCAAAATTCCTCTTCGCCCAGTGTCTGGCAGCGCGGCGGCGTGCCCGGTTCCGAACACGCATCGCCGGTCACCTTACCCTGGAGGCATGACCAACTGTCGTTGTCTTCCCTGTAGCGAAAGACACCTTCCGACCAGGGATCGGGATTGTCCGGATCTTCGTAGTCGTCTTCGATGCAATCGCAGGTGTGAGCGATTTCATTCATCGATTTGTAGAAGTCGTCGCGCATCAACGCTCCGCCCATCTGGCCGTCGCTGATCGCGAAATTGCCTCCGGATTGAAGTTCAGGCTCCGGAGACTGGACGATTTCGCCCTCCAGGTGCACATCTTTGAGGGTCAATACAAGTCCCTCGACAAGTCCCGGGAACATGACGGCCACCGTGCCGCCGCTGGCCTCGAGGACGCCGTCGCGAACGGTGACATCGTCAAAGGCAAAGCGGCGGTTGCCGTCGGCGTCGAAATTCTCTTCGGCGACTTCGTAGGCGCCGTCGCCAGCGAGGACCGTCGACATATCGTCATTGGTCTCGCCGCCGAGGTGGACGTACAATTCCATGTCATCGTCCCATTCGGGGTGGTCCCAGTGGGCGGCCTCGAGAAGGTAGGCCAATTCGCCGAATTCGATGGACGAATTGATATTGTCGTTGACGTCGCCGAAGCCGTCGAGGCCCGATTCGATGGCGGGGACGACATCTTCGCCGATGAAGTTGTCGTTGTGGCCGTTGCCGGTCAAATCGAAACAACAGTCGCCATCGCTGATCTCAAAGTGGGAGAAAAACGAGGCCGGTCCGAACTCGCCGTCCGGACAGTCCGGATCGTCGTCGGCGGGATGGGCGCACTCGACGGGATCGACATCGAAGGGATCGTCGTTGTCGCCGTTGTCGTTGGTGTCGGTGTTGTCGTTGGCATCACCGTTGTCGTGGTTGTCGCCATTGTCATCGGTATCGTCGACGACATCTTCGTCGTATTGGTTGGCGTTGGCTCCGTTGCCTTCGAGGTCTTCGTCGGTACAGCCAACCTGGGTGATGACGAGCAGCGAGGCCACCAGGGCCACCGCGGTCTGTGCGTTGATCCGGGACATAGGTATTCTCCACGTATTCGGTGTCAAAAAGGGCGGGCCGATGATATCGCGCCGGCCCGCCGGGTTCAAATTTATTGGGAGCGCTCGTCGACTTCGCCCATGGTCAGGACTTCGTTTCCGTCGTCGTCGACCATATCGAATTGGAAGTCGGCGTCGTCGCCCTCCCAGATGCGAGTCTGAAGCTCGGTGCCCGGAAGCACGGGCTTGGCAAAGCGGACCTTGATGCGGCCCAGGCGCTCGACGTCGCCGTCGAGGACGCCGTCGACGACGGCGCGGGCGCCAAAGGCCATGGTGCACAATCCGTGCAGGATAATGTCCGGCAGTCCGGCCGCCTTGGCGACGTCGGGGTCGGTGTGAATGGGATTCATGTCGCCGCTGGCCTTCGCATAGCGGATGGGCTGGTCGTCGGCGACGACCTGCTCTTCGGTGTAGATCGGTTCGCCGCGATCGGCGTCCTGGTCACCGCCGTCGTCTCGACTGGAGGAGCCTTCGGCCTCCGGATTGCGGATGTAGAGCCCGCTGGTGGCCTCCGCGACTTTTTCGCCGTCGCGCATCAGCCACTGGTCGACGTCGACGAGCCAGCCCGAGGATTTTTCCTCGATCGAAGCAATTTCCGCCCGCGGCGCAAGCAAGTCCCAGGGGCGGATGACGTCGTACAAGGTCATCTCCTGCTGGCCGTGGACCAGATTGATGAGGTCGGCGTCCAGTTGCTTGTCCGACAGCGCGTCCTCCAGCGCCTCGAACATCGGTCGCACCGCCAGCAGCGGGGCGCCGACGTCCGGGCTATTTCCGTCGTCGCCGACGTAGCGCGGGTTGGTGTCGTCGACGGCTTCTGCGTAGGCGACCATCTGCTCCGGTTTGATAAATCGGGCCGACGGCTTGAATTTATTGCCCACTGCTTCCGGGTTCGGGCCCGGTCCGGTGTCGACGTCGTCATCGGCGTCGTCGTCGCTGACCTTGCCGGCCGCCATCTCTCCGGCGGCCTCCAGATCGAAGTAGTCGCCGAATTTCATCAACAGGCTCATGTTGTCGGCACTGATCTTGCCGCCCATAAACGCCTTTTCCGGGCTCAGATCGCCGGCCGCCATATCGAGAATGGTCTCGGCGCTGTCGAAGGTGACCTCGCCGTCGGGATTGTCGGGGGCGCCGTCGACGAACGTCGCTTTGCCATCGGCGGCCTCGACTCCGTAGGTTCCGGTGCCCTCGACGACAAAGGCGATCGTCGCCGACCAGTCGCCGGCGGAATCGGCGTCGTAGACTTCCGGAAGCATCGCAAAGAGCTCGCGGACCTGACCGCCGCCCTCGGCATCGGTGCCCGACGAGGCCTTTTCGGTGATGTCATCGAAGCGCTCTCCGACATCTTCGATCGTCCAGCGCTCGTCGCGCTCGACGCCGGGTGTCGTCTCCTGGTTGTACTCGAAGTAGTGATTGCCGTGGGCCCCGAAGATCCGTCCGGTGACACCGGCGGCATCGTCGCTGACCAGCCACAGTACCAGCGGCACGATATCGCCCGGCTCGTACTGCTCGGGGACCATATCGATGTCGTCGGTCATCCGCGTCTTGGCGATGGGGGCGATGGCGTTGACCTCCACCTTGTATTTTTGGCCCTCCAGCGCCAGCGAGCGGGTAAAACCGGCGATGCCGGCGTTGGCGGCGCCGTAATTGGTCTGGCCGAAGTTGCCGTTGAGTCCGGCGTAGGAGGTGGTGTTGATGAGCCGTCCCTCGGTGCCGGCGTCGGTCATTCGGCGCACGGCGTGGCGACTGACCAGAAACGTCCCCTTTAAGTGGACGTCCATGACCTGGTCCCACATCTCTTCGTCCATGTTGACCAGTGTCTTGTCGCGCAGGATTCCGGCGTTGTTGATGACGATATCCAGCCCGCCGAATTCGTCGTAGGCGCGGTCGACCATCGCTTCGGCGTCGTCGGCGTCGGCCACCGACCCGTAGTCGGCGACGGCCGTGCCGCCGGCATCGGCGATCTCGTCGACGACGGTGTCTGCGAGGTTGGTCGTCTCTCCCTCGCCGTGGCGATCGGTGCCCAGGTCGTTGACGACGACGCGGGCTCCCTCGTCGGCCAATGCCAGTGCGTATTGTCGGCCGATCCCGCCGCCGGCGCCGGTGACGAGGGCGATTTTTCCATCCAGACTGCTGCTCATCGTAATATGCTCCTAATGTGGTGCGGCTCGTTTGGCAATTATTCTCAAAATCGGGGTGGTCGCGCTACGCTCAGACCCGCTCGATGACGGCGGCCACGGCCTGGCCGAAACCGATGCACAGCGTGACCAGACCGAATTGGGCGTCGCGCCGCTCCAATTCGTGGAGCAGGGTCGTCGTCAACTTCGCTCCCGTCGCGCCCAGGGGATGACCGAGCGCCATGGCGCCGCCGTTGACATTGGTTCGCTCCAGAATGTTGTCGCGGTCTTCATCCATCTCGTCGGCCCAGGCCATGACGACCGACGCGAAGGCCTCATTGACCTCGAAGAGATCGATGTCGCCCAGTTCGAGGCCCGCTTTGTCGAGGACCTTGGTGGTCGCCGGAATCGGCCCGGTGAGCATGATGGTGGGATCGACGCCGGCGGTGGCCATGGCCCGGAATTTGGCGCGGGGCTCGAGCCCGAGTTCCTGACCCTTTTGTTCGGAGCCGATGAGGACGGCGGCTGCGCCGTCTGAAATTTGACTCGACGTGGCGGCAGTGATGACGCCGTCGTCTTTAAACGCCGGCGACAACTTCGCCATCTTGTCGGCACTCGTCGTCGGTCGCGGGCCTTCATCGGTATCGAAGACCTCGGTCTCGCCGTCTTCGCCCTCGATTTCGACGGCGGCGATTTCGCGCTCGAAGTAGCCCTTTTCGATGGCTTCCACGGCCCGCCGGTGACTTTCGGCGGCCAATTCCTCGAGTTCGCGCCGGCTATGGCCCCACTTTTCGGCGATCAGCTCCGCGCTGATACCCTGATTGACGATGTCGAATCGATCCGTCAACTCGTCGCTGAGGGCGGCGACATCGGAGCCCATTTCGACGCGGCTCATCGACTCCACACCGGCGCCGACGACCAGGTCCTGCATCCCGCTCATGACGCCCTGGGCGGCGAAATTGACGGTCTGCAGACTGGAGCCGCACATCCGGTTGACCGTGGTGCCCGTCGTCGTCACCGGGTAGCCGGCGATCAGCGGCGCCGTGCGGCCAATATTCATGCCCTGCTCATCGATCTGGGTCACACAGCCCATGACCACATCATCGACTTCGCCGGCGTCGATGTCGGCGTCGTCGACCAGTGCCCGTAGATTGGCGGCCGACAATTCGTCGGGGCGAGTCTGAGCCAATTTTCCTCCGCCTCGTCCCACGGCGGTGCGAGTAGCTTCAAAGATGTATGCGTCGGTCATCGTATTCCTGTAGTATGGAGTCGTCCCAGCGGCAATTTGGTGTCTACTTAGTTATGACTGCAAATGGCGATCGACGCAAGAGTGGTGGTCGCAGGTTTGGGCGGTGTTGGGCGTTTTTTCGTTGTGCGACGTTGTGCCCGCGGGCTCGCTCGCAGGCTCGGGTCGCCCGGGGCTACGATCCGGTGTTGGCGGTTATGGGTTATGTGACGTGGTGCCCCCCGGGCTTCCTCGCAGGCTCGGTCACCCGGGGCTAGGATCCGGTTTCGTGCGTTTTTTGGGTACGCAAAAGATGTTTTTCCTTTGCCTCTTTGGCCCCTTTGCGGTTCCAAACTCCGTCTTCGCCGCCTTTGCGGTTGTGGGTGTTGGGTTTTTTGACGTTGTGCCCGCGGGCTTTCTCGCAGGGTCGGTCACCCGGGGCTAGGATCCGGTTTCGTGCGTTTTTGGGTGCTCAAAAGAGGTTTTTCCTTTGCCTCTTTGGCCCCTTTGCGGTTCCAATTGCCGTCTTTGCCACTTGGCGGTTAGGGGAGCAAAAACGGGATTGCGTCGGCGACGATCGCAAAGTCATGCTTACGCCCCTCGACGGGTTCGCCGTCGAGATTCATCGGTGTGTCGTCGTCGAATTCAATGGAGACCTCCTCGAGTTGGCGGTAGAGAATCGGCCCGAAATCGCCGGTGGCCGCCGCCTTGACCATCTCCCGGCCGTGGCGCGCCATATCCCGGATCGGCATCTCGGGGATGATGACCACGTCCAGCAGGCCGTCGTCGAGTCTGGCCGCCGGACACAGTGTCCATCCTCCGCCGGCCTGACGGCCATTGCCGATAAACAAGAAGGCCAACTCGCCCTGCCACTGCAGGTCGGGACTTTGGATCGATGCGGTGTGAACCGGCAGATCGAAGGCCGCCGGGATGGCGCGGGCGAAGTAGGCGAAACTTCCGGCCACATCTTTAAATTCGTGGGATGCCTCGGAGGTGACCTCGGCGGCCGCACCGGCGGTGGCCATGTTGAGAAAATAGCGGTCACCGCGCCGGCCGACGTCGATGGCAGTGGGCTTGCGATCGAGCCAGTCGCGGAGTTGTTCTGGGCCGTCTCGCGGGTCGACGCCGATGCTGTCGAGAAAATCGTTTCCCGTTCCATAGGGCAGACCGGCGACGACCGGCGGGGCATCCCATGTCATGACGCCGTTGATCACCTCGTGGAGGGTTCCGTCGCCGCCACAGGCGACGACGGTGTCGATGTCGCGACCGGCTGCCTTTCGGGCGTACATCTCGGCCTGACCGTGCTCCCAGCTGACGCGGGGAATGATGGTGTGGCCCCGGTCTCGGAGGTCTGTGACGACGGCGCGAAGTTCCTCATTGCTACCGGCATCACCGCTCATGATCAGTTGAAGGGTCTGTGGCTCGGCCATCGTCGACTCCGTTGCGGGCAGGTGGGGTTGCTGGGTCGCACAACTCAGTTCGAATGTGCCCACCGGACTCGGCGGTGTCGAATTGTCGGCGCCGACTCTTCCCCCCCCGGGAAGTGCGTTTACTGGCCGTAGACGTTGAGCGTGACGCCCTCGAAAGATTCGTAGGCATGGAGCATGATGTACCAGGTGCCGGCCTGGGGCTGCTCGATGTGGACAGACTCCTCGTTGCCAACCAGGTAGGGGCGGTGGTCGAAGGTCTGAAGCGTCGGAGCCTCGCCGTAGCGGATGTACAGGTCGACGTCGCCGGTGCCGCCGGTGGTCTCAAATGTGATGTCGTCGACGTCCGCCGGCAGATCGATGGTGTAGTGCAACTCCTGGTCGGTCGACGCCGACAGATCGGTGACCGAGGTGTCAATGGCGCCGCTGCCAGTGTCATCGCTGCCGTCATCGTCGCTGCTATCGTTGCCGTCGCCGGGGGCAGGGGTGTTTTCACCCGGTTCGTAGGACGCCGTCAGATCGACGTCTGCAAACGCCTGATAGCCGCGAACCATGATGTACCACCGACCGTCATCGGGGTCCTCAAAGGAGCACTCCTCGTCGTTGCCGGGCACAAAGGGCCGGCAATCCCAGTTCGATTGCGTCGGCTCATCGCCGTGGCGCACATAGAGGTCGGCGTCGCCGGTTCCGCCACTGATTTCAACGTCCAGTGACTGCGCTCCGGCCGGTACGTCGATGTAGTAGTCGAGCTCCTGGCCCGAATCGCCGGCCAGGCCGGATTCGTCGAGTTCGTCGACGGTATCGCCGTCATCCGTGCTGTCATCGCTGCCGTCATCGTCGCTATCATCGTCGCCGTCGCTATCATCGTCGCCGTCGTCGGGCGGCGTCGGGTCCGGACTATCGACGTAGGTGGCGACGAGGTCGACGCCGGAAAACGACTGGTAGCCGCGGACCATCACGTACCATCGACCGTCGTCGGGATTATCGAACGCGCAGTCCTCGTCGTTGCCGGCGACAAAGGGGCGGCAGTCGTAGTCCTGTTCGGTGGGGGGCTGGTCGTAGCGGACGTACAGGTCGGCGTCGCCGGTGCCACCGCTCATTTCGACGTCCAGCGACTCGGCGCCGGAGGGAACATCGATATAGAAGTCGATCTCATCGCCGGTGCCGCCCGAAAGCCCGGTTTCGGGTTGGCCGTCGACGAGTTCCCCGCCCGTCGACGCCGGCTGCTCGACGGTGATATTGGTGGCCGTGGAATCTGTGTTGCCGTTGGCGTCGGTGACCTCCAGCGTGACGGTGTAGGTTCCGTCGGCGCCGTAGGTATGCGTCGGTGCCGGCGCACTGGAGGTGGCGCCGTCGCCGAAGTTCCAGTCCCAGTCCGTAATCGCGGCGTCGCCTTCGATGCTGGCATCGCTGAATTCGGCTGTCAGAGCATCGACAGTGGCGCTAAAATCGGCCTCCGGGGCGTCGGGGCTGGGCGTGGAGTCGTCGTCGATCTCAATCAGATCGGCGCGGTAGTTGACCGCCGAACAGCGCATTCGATTGGTCTGCTCCGGCGTAAATTCGTGCATGCAGGCGTCGGGCGAATAATTCATGTAGTTGTGGATCGGCGTCGTCTCCGACGAGCAGCTACTGGTGCGCGTCTGGCACTGGTTATCCGGCTCGGAGTGCGACGGTGTATCGGCAATGCGGTCGCCCGACGAATAGGGCGAGCTGGTGTCCTGACAGGCGTCCTGAAACGTGTGGAATAGCCCCAGGTAGTGACCGACTTCGTGGGTCGCTGTGCGTCCCTGATCGTAATTTCCTCCACCGGGGGCGTCACGGCCAACGGAATTCCACAACAATACGACGCCGTCTTCGGGCTCGCCGGCCGAATGCTGGGGAAATGTCGCGTAGCCCAGGGCTCCGGAGGCGTCGTTGGTGTAGATGTTGAGGTAGTTGTCGGGATCCCAGTTTAGCTGTTGTTTCATGTCATTGTACTGGCCGGGCCCGGGATCGGAAAACCACTGGTCGTTGGTGTGGTAGTTGATGCCGGTGGTGGGGTTGCCGGCCGGATCCTGGTCGGCGAGAACGAATTCGATGGACGTATCGACTCCGTCTTCACCGGGAGTGGTCGGGAGGGCTCGAAAGTCCTCGTTGAGGACTTCGACCTGGCTTTCGATTTGCGACTCCGAGAGGTAGCCGGTGCCGTCGCTTCGCTCGATGACGTGAAATACCACCGGAATTTCGAGTGTGGCGTCCGGGGCGTATTCGGATTCGATGGAGGTAAAACCAAAGGTACAGTCGCCGGCATCACCATCGATGGCCAGCATCTCCGGAGTCAGCCCGTGCTCCGTCGCGCAGCGGTGGTCGTTGTCCCAGAATTGCTCGGAGTTATGGAAGTCGACGACCGACTCAAATCGCTGTTGGCCGACTTCGACAGTCCCGTCTTTGTTGTACTCGACCCGCGGGAGTTGACTGGCAATTTCGATATCGCCGTCGTCTCCGGCGCGCTCCGAGTTGTCATCGGACTCCAACTCAGAGGCCGGCGGATCGGTGACGCAACCGGCGATGAGTGCGGCGATCACAAAGGGGGCGAATAAGACCAGAAATCGCTGAAAACGTGCCATTTGTCCACGCTCCATGCAGTTCTGCGTGCAGAGGTTGAATCACTATTCATTTCATTGTGGACGCAGAAGTGTGACGGAGCATATCGTCGGTGTCAACAGCCGTTTTCGATCAGCTCATGTTACTGCAAGATCCGGTCTTCGGCCCCCCCTTGTTGGCGCTACCATCGATCACCCCGGAGGCCACTTGAAGCTGCGTCCGCCGAGGATGTGCAGGTGGATATGGAACACCGATTGACCGACGCCGGCCCCGTTGTTGACGACCAGGCGAAACCCGTCTTCTTCCAGGCCCTGCTGGCGGGCGACCTTTTTGGCCGTCAGCATCAGCTTGCCGAGAAGCTCGGTGTCGTCGTCGCCGGCGTCGAAGAGATTGACGATGTGCTTTTTGGGGATGACCAGAATATGGGTAGGAGCCGCCGGATTCTGATCTTCGAAGGCCAATACGTCGTCATCTTCATAGACCTTATCGGCCGGAATCTCGCCGCGAATAATTTTGCCGAAAACCGTGTCGTTTTCTTTGCTCATAGGACCTCGAATCGGAACAGGAGAAACGGGAAACTGTCGAGTTATATCTCCAGTTATATCTCAAAACTACGCACGCGATTGCCGTAGTAGTAGACCAGTTCTACGTTCTGGACCATAATGCCGTCGGACCATCGCTGGACGACTTCCGGGGTGTGAAACTTCATCAGGTAGTCGATGCCGGCTTCCACGATGCGCTCCGTGGAGTGGTCGTGCAAAAACGGCGACAGGACGACATCGCCGTTGGACTCCAGGGTGCGGAGGCGTCGCAGCAGGGTGTCGACACCGCGCTGGAGTTCATCCCACTCGATGGTCTCTTCGGCGCCGAATCGCACCAGTCGATACACGTCCCAGTTCGGAAACCGCTCCTGAAGGCGTTCAAATAATACCCAGCTGACGACCTGAGTCGGCATCAGCACCGTATTCTCCAGAAACGACTCCGCGATGCGACTTCCCGCATGGCGGGTGTACTCCCGGTCGCGCGGCTCGTCGTACACAATGGCGCCGCTCTTCGCCGAGCGCACATACTCCGCCCTTGAGACTCGGCGCCCGCGCCGATCGTAGCTCTCTCCGTCGGCTCGCACTTCGTTGCCGAAGGGATCGAGAGGCTGGCCGAAGCGGATGATCGTCGTGGAGTCCATCTTCATCGTCTTGAGCACGAATCGAGCGATGGTCGGAATCTGCATAAACTCGTCGTCCTCCAGAAGATACCGACCTCGCCCCTCGCGCCGAAAGTGATCTTCGATCAGGCTGTTGGCCTCCAGCACCAGATTGTAGTTGATGGTCATCGGGCAGATGTAGACCGGTGCTGCCTCGATATCGCGCTTGAGGTTGTGAATATAACCGGTCAGGGCGGTGCCCAAAAGCCCCAGTTTGAGTTGTTGTTCGACCACATTGGAGCGGCATCGGGTACCGCCTGGAAAAAAGAGGCTGTGAAAGCCCTTTTCGATCATGACCTGCGAGTACAGCTTGAGGATCCGCTTGTACAGATCGTGCTCCAGGCGGCGATCGACTTTGTAGGCCCCCAGATGATTCATGAAGTAACTGGTCAGCGGATTGGTAAATAAGTTTTTGCCGGCGCCGTATGTCACCGGGGGAAGACCG
>CAYUPT010000002.1:0-24161 GCA_964446725.1 uncultured Bradymonadales bacterium
GGCCAGCAGCCAATGGAATCACAGGAACTGACGACATTTGAGCCCACCGAGGAGGGGCTCGAGGTGGAGCGTTACTTCAGCACAGAGGGAGTCCATCCCTTCGATGAAGTCGAATGGGAACAGCGCACGGCGACGATCGGCAAGAGCAGCGGAGAAGTCGTATTTGAGCAAAAGAACGTCGAGGTTCCGGCCGATTGGTCACAGATGGCGACCAATGTGGTCGTCTCCAAGTACTTCGACGGCAAGCTCGGTACCGACGATCGCGAAAATAGCGTCAAACAGCTGATCAGCCGCGTCGTCGACACCATCACCGACTGGGGATACGAACAGGGATATTTCGCCAGCGAGGACGATGCGGAAATTTTCCGCGACGAGCTGACCTATCTGGTGCTCCACCAGAAGGCGGCGTTTAACAGCCCGGTGTGGTTTAACGTCGGTGTCGAGGACGAACCGCAGGCCTCGGCGTGTTTTATCAACTCCGTAGAAGACGATATGGGCTCGATTCTGGGTCTGGCCAAGACCGAGGGGATGCTCTTTAAGTGGGGAAGCGGCACCGGATCGAATCTGTCGTCGATTCGCTCCAGCGAAGAAAAATTGCAGGGCGGTGGAACGGCCAGTGGCCCGGTGAGCTTCATGAAGGGCTACGACTCGTTTGCCGGTGTCATCAAGTCCGGAGGCAAGACCCGGCGAGCCGCCAAAATGGTGATTCTGGATGCCGACCATCCGGACATCATGGATTTTGTGTGGTGTAAGGCCGATGAAGAAAAGAAAGCACACGCCCTTATCGACGCCGGATACGACGGTGGATTCAACGTGCGCGGCGGGGCCTATGATTCGGTCTATTTCCAGAATGCGAACCACTCGGTGCGCGTGACCGACGAATTTATGGAAGCCGTCGAAAACGACGAGGAGTGGTCGACGAAGGCCGTCACCGACGGTCGGACCATCGATACCTTCGATGCCCGTCAGTTGATGGATGAAATCGCCCGCGCCTCCTGGGAGTGCGGCGATCCGGGGATGCAATACGACACGACGATCAACGAGTGGCATACCTGCCCGAATACGGACAAGATCTACGGATCGAATCCCTGCTCGGAATATATGTTTCTCGACGATTCGGCGTGCAATCTGGCGAGTCTCAATCTGCTGACGTATCGCGACGACGACGGCGACTTCGATGCGCACAGCATGAAAAAGGCGGTTCAGATCATCATTACCGCTCAGGAAATCCTGGTGGGCAACGCCGGGTATCCGACGCCGGAAATCGAGCGCAATTCGCACACGTTTCGGCCTCTGGGGCTGGGCTATGCGAATCTCGGGGCGCTGCTGATGGCCCGCGGTCTTCCCTACGATTCCGACGAAGGCCGGGCGTACGCCGGTGCGATTACGGCGCTTCTGTGCGGCGAAGCCTATCGCCAGTCGGCGGAGATCGCCCGCACCACCGGTCCCTTCGAGGGCTACCCGGTCAACGAAGAGCCGATGCTCAACGTCATCGAAAAGCACCGGGCTCACGTCGACAAAATCGGCGACGATTGGAAAGAGATCGAAGATATGGAGGTCTTCGAGGTCGCCAAAAACTCCTGGGATGAAGCCCTGGAGCTGGGACGAGAGCACGGCTACCGCAACAGTCAGGCCACCGTGCTGGCGCCGACGGGAACCATCGGCTTTTTGATGGATTGCGATACCACGGGCATCGAGCCCGATATTGCACTGATCAAGTACAAGAAGCTCGTCGGTGGCGGTCGCTTCAAGATCGTCAACAAGACGGTGCCCGAGGCGCTGGAGCGATTGGGTTACGACGAACAACAGCGCGGCGAGATCCGCGACTACCTGATGGAAGAAGAGACCATCGAGGGCGCACCGCATATCAAAGACGAGCATCTGCCGGTCTTCGACTGCGCCTTCGAGCCGGCCAACGGAAGTCGGTCGATTGCGCCGATGGGCCATGTGCGAATGATGGCCGCCGCGCAGCCCTTCTTGTCGGGCGCGATCTCAAAGACGGTCAATATGCCGGAGGATGCCACCGAAGAAGACATCAAATATGTCTACAAACGGGCCTGGGAACTCGGTTTGAAGGCCATTGCCATCTATCGCGATGGCTGCAAGCGGACCCAGCCGCTGTCGACCCAGGATGACGACGCACAGGCGGCCGACGCCGACGCGACGTCCGACCAGTCGGCGGACACCGCGGTGGAGTCGGCGCCGGAAGCGGCCTCGAAGTCGACGGAGACGGCGTCGCCTTCAGAAGAGAAAATCGCGAGCTGGGGCGACGCCGGGCGGCGGCGTCGACTGCCCGATGAGCGCCCGTCGATTACGCACAAATTCTCGATTGCGGGCCACGAGGGCTACATCACAGTCGGAATGTACGAAGATGGAAGCCCCGGCGAGGTCTTTATCGTCATGAGCAAAGAGGGCTCGGTCGTAAGTGGCTTGATGGACTCCTTTGCGACGTCCATTTCGCTGGGACTTCAGTACGGCGTGCCGCTGGAGGTGATGGTCGACAAATTCAGCCACACCCGCTTTGAACCCAGTGGAATCACCAACAACTCCGATATCCGCTTTGCGAAGTCGGTCACCGACTATATTTTCCGGTGGTTGGCCGATAAATTCCTGGAAGAGGAAAAGCGCAACGTATACCTGTCGGATAATCGCGAGGAGCCCTGGCGACCGGGTGTCGGCGATTCGAAGGACGTCGATCCGGAGACCGATGTCGACGGCGATGACGAGTCGAACTCGGCATCGACACCGACACGCGCCGAAAGCGCCAAAAGCGCCGAAGCGAAGGCCGACACCACGTCGGAGTCGAACTTCGATAGCGCCGAGGATGGACAGGTGGTTTTTGATGCCACGAAAAACGGCAAAAATGGCAGCGTCTACACCCATCAGGCCGATGCGCCGCCGTGCACAGAGTGCGGAACGATCATGATCCGCAACGGCTCGTGCTACAAATGCCCGAATTGCGGTTCCACCAGTGGCTGCAGCTAACGGTTGACGGTGTGTGACGCGTCGACGGCAACAAGACATGAGCCGTCGGCAACGAGGCCGGTCCTCCTCGGAGGGCCGGCCTTTTGTCGTTTTGGCCATTATACGGGAGGCGGTGGTGTGGGTGTCCCGATTGACCGGCGGTGAGGCGATGATAGTCTCTCGGATTGGCGGGCCATGTCGTCTGTCCGCGGCCCACACTTTGTTCACCGCCGTCGACGACCGATTCCACAGCGAAAGCGCCATGACTACGGAGATCACAGCTCGGGGGATGCGACTTGTCGCCGTCGGCGCATTGTCGGTCGCCCTCGCCGGATGTGGTAATTGCACCGACAGTTGGGTCGACGATGTCGAGCAATGGGCTCGAGACAATCCGGAGCGCCGAGGTAAGGTGGGAACGCTGAGAGGACTGGAAGTTGCACAATCGGCGGGTGAAGTCGCTGATCGACGGGTGCGACGCGGCGAGGGGCCCTGTGATATCGGCTGGCGACTCGATGAAGCCTTCCATCTGGAGTTCGATCTTCAGATCGACGTCGAGCATCCTCGTCGCGATCGAAGCTGGAGTGAGCGCGGGACCTGGAAGCGCGATGATGGGGGACGGTGGCACCTCGAAGTGGACGTCGAATTCAGCGATGGTGTCGAGTTGAGTGGGCAGCGCACAGAGCGAGTCTTTTCCGACGACCAGGGCGTCTGGGAGTGGCTGGGACCGGAAGCGGTGGTGCGCTACGAACCGGAGAGCGCGGCGGCGACGAGTCGCGAGAAGGAGTACGGGACCCGGTTTTCGGGATTGATGACGCTTCACGGCGAGCACTGGCGTCCGTCTGGGGACGGACAACCGGAGAGCTGGGAGCATTGGCGGCCCGGTGGAACGACGGCTCGAGCCTGCGGGCCGATGCCCGACTACCGGGAATTCGAGGGATGGGGCTCGCTGCTATCGGCCCGAAGTACGGAACACAGCGCCCAGATCAGTGGCGGACCCCGAGATGCGATCGACGAAGGGCAGACCGGCCGGTGTCGTCGCTTCCGAGCCGATCATCGCCTCCGAAATGGGGGCCGGATGGATGTCGAATACCGCGAGTGCCTGCAAGAATCGGCGCCCGAGACGCTACACCGGCCTGACGTCGGCGAGGCGACCGATGTTCGACGCACCCGCGATCGGCACCGACTCATGAACCAATTTGAGGCCTGGATCGACGAAGGGCTTATCGACGCTGAGCCGTTAGATGAGTAAAACCGCGATGTGTAGTGTGCGATAAATGGAGGCAGCTCCCATGGATGTGAGAAGTCAGCTCGAAGAGGCGCAGCGGATCGTCGTCAAAATCGGAAGTGCTGTATTTTTGCGCGGCGGCGACCGCGTCGATCGGACGGCATTTGCGTCGCTCGTCGAGGGCCTGGATGCGCTAATCGGCCAGGGGCGCTCGGTGACCATCGTATCATCGGGGGCGGTGGCCATGGGACGCCAGTGGCTGGGCGAAGAGCCCCAGCCGACGCGGGAGATCCCACGACTCCAGGCGCTGGCGGCGACCGGCCAGTCGCGACTGATGCAGATGTGGGAGGCCGAGTTTTCGCATTACAACCGGAAGGTGGCCCAGATACTATTTTCTCGCGACGATCTGTCGGATCGGACGCGCTACCTCAATGCGCGGCGAACACTGCGGCGTCTGGAGGACTTCGGGGCGATTCCGGTGATCAACGAAAACGACACGGTGGCCACCGAGGAATTGCGCTTTGGTGATAACGACGAATTGGCGGCGATGACGGCGGGACTGATCGGCGCCGACGCACTGGTCTTGCTCTCCGATGTCGAAGGGCTCAAGAGGGTCGACGTCGATGATGACGGCAAGCGCCACTACGGTCGAGTCGTCGATGCGATCGACGTCGACGATCCGCGCGTCGAGCGGTGGGCCGGTCCCTCCGATAGCGACGTCGGTACGGGGGGGATGATCTCGAAGGTCAGGGCCGCCGAAATTGCGGCGCGCTCCGGTGTAATTACGGCGATTGCACCGGGGAAACGACCCGGGGTGCTCCAGGAGGTCGTCGACGGCGCTGTGGTGGGAACGGCATTTCGACCGCGCCTCGACGACACTGTCGCCGGTCGCAAGGTGTGGCTCGGCGCCGGTGCCATGGCCCGGGGAGCCGTGGTCTGCGATGCCGGGGCGCGCCGGGCGGTATTGGAGCGCGGGGCGAGCCTTTTGCCGTCGGGAGTCCTGGAGGTGCGCGGAGACTTCGACGAGGGACAGGTCGTCGAAATCGAGGGCGAAGACGGGACGGTCTTTGCCCGGGGGTTGAGTGTCTACGGCGCCGACGATCTCCAGAAGATCGCCGGCGAGCACTCATCGGATATCGAATCGGTGCTGGGCTTTAAGGTGCTCGACGAGGTGGTCCATCGAGACAACCTGGTCACGCTCGAATAGCTCACCGGAGTGGTGGCGCTCACAACCCGGGCATGTACGCGCGGAGCACCTCGGGGCCGACGAAGTACATGACGGCCATCGACAAGATGATGACCAGTACCAAAAAGGGATTGAGGATATTCTGGACCCGCACGTGGTCGGTGGAGATGAGATCTCCGTCGATCTGTACCTCGCAACGGGGCTTGAAGCCGATAATGGAGAATAACTCGGCTTCGATCTCGTGCTGTGTTCCGTCGTCGTCTTCGAAGGTGACGTCCAGACGGGGCCGAGTCGTCGGCACACCGTGGGAATCGACGCATTCGTCGTCGATCCACAGCTGATATTCAGGGGTCAGAAAGAACCAGGTCCCGTTGAAATTGCCGGTCACCCGTAGGGTATGGTCGTTCCACTGGAGTTCCATCGGCTCCTCGTCGCCGCGCGGTGCGAAATGAGTAGGTGCTCATCGAGTATAGCGACCGGAGCGTCGCCGACCAAGTGCGGCCGGCGATCTGCGGCGGGGTCCCGTCGATCAGGCGTCATCGACCGGCGGGGTCTCCTGGGCGATCTGGGATTCTTCGACAAGGATGTACTTTTTGTGGACCCGCCGGGCGTAGGCGCAGTTTTCGGCGATCGACTGTTCGGTATAGGGCTCTTCGCGACAGTCGAGCACATCGGTCCAGCCGGCGACATCGGAGGGGAAATAGACGTCGAGTCCCGCTTTTTCAGCGGTGCCCGATTGTTCGGCGGTCTTGGCCTTGTACAGATACAGCTCTTGTTCAGACATCGTAGACTAGGAGGTCGGGGGGAAATTGGACCCCGGCAACGCCGGGGACATACTCGCGCTGACAGTGTGGTCGATCAGGAGTCGGAGTACAATTGCTCGCGACGTTCCTGCTCCTCTTTACAGGAAATGCACATTGTCGTCACCGGCCGAGCGCGAAGCCGCTTGAGGGTGATATCATCGCCACAGACGACGCATTCGCCAAATTCCTCCTCTTCGATGCGCTCCAGGGCCAGGTCGATCTTCTTCATCAGCGCCCGCTCGCGCCCGCGGAGTCGGAGTGTGAGATTCTGATCGGTCAACGCGCTGGCCAAATCGACATCATCGGCCATGTCGTCTTTCGATAATTCGATCTCGTTTTCCATTGTGTGGGCTGCTTTCTCGAGGAGCTTCTTTTTTTCCTCGGTCAACAGCGTGCGGAATTCTTCGAGATGTTCGGTATCCATGGCACAACCCCTGTTGGTAGAAATCGCCGGTCGCTTTGATGGGACGGCTTCAAAAAGTAACGAAATTGTCAAATCCCGGGGGACAGCGAACGTAGGCACTGTCACGGCAGGTTCCAGCTATGACGGTCCACCCGACGACCTCGACGATCGGTGGTCGTGGCGAATCTCGTCGTCTTCAAATTGGCAATTACGGCCGGGCAGCATACTCGACAGTGCACTCCGTGAAAAGTCCGTCCGGCCTCGAGCTTGAACAGGGATGGACGAAGGTCGAGACAGGACACCAAAAGTGTGGGCTCGACGAAAACAGCAACGGGGAGCCAAATATTCCACAGAAGACCGGAGACGATCGGCGACGGCGGCGACAATCCAATGCGGCGATCGGGAAGCCGGCGCCAATGGGGGGCGACTGGCGTCGAAGGGTTCCCCGCAGCGTGTAACCATTCATGTGGCCGTGGCGGCGATCTGGCGATCGGCCAATAATCTGGCCGCGAACGGCAGGTCGGTGCCGGTTTCGGGGAAAAAACTTTGCCATAGCATCAGGTGCGGTACAATCGGGTCAGACGTTGAAGCCAGTGAATTGTTGATGACCAGATTCCAGATCGAGCGAAGCGACGAGAGTCGCCTGACCACAACAAATCTTGACACTCTTTTGATGGCCGTGCCAAGATGGTCGGGAACTCTTCGAGTACAGCTTTAAGTCAAGGAGCAGTTACATGGTGATTTCGAAGAGCCGGAACTGTGTAGGACTGGATATCGGATCCAGCGGGGTCAAACTGACGGTCCTCAAGGGCTCCAAAGGGAGTCTGGAATTGAAGGCCTTCGATCACGAGACGCTGCCTCCGGAGACGATCGTCGACGGCGCGGTCATGAATGCGACGGTCGTCGAGGACGCGATCCACGAGCTGAAGAGCCGCAACAAGATCAAAAATAAGGAGACGGCACTGAGCGTCTCCGGCAATACGGTGATCGTCAAAAAGATCCGGTTGCCGCTGATGACCCAGGAAGAACTGGAGGAATCGATTCAGTGGGAGGCCGAACAGCACATCCCGTTTGATATCCAGGATGTGTTTATCGGATTCGAGGTCGTCGCCCCCAAGACCGATCAGGGCCAGATGGATGTGGCGCTGGTGGCGGCCAAAAAAGAGATGATCAATGACTACCAGTCGGTCTGTCACAATGCCGGACTGGAGCCGTTGGTCGTCGATGTCGACGCCTTTGCACTGCAGAATATGTACGAGATCAATTACGGCTACCACCGCGATGAGACGGTGGTCCTGATCGATGTCGGCAATACAGTGGTGACGATGAACGTCGTCACCGACGGTGTCACCATGTTTACCCGCGACCTTTCGCTGGGTGGAAGTGACATCACCGAAGAGATCCAACGCCAGCTCAATATCACCTACCGCGAAGCCGAACTCTACAAAATGGGTGGCGGTCCGGGGATGAATTCCGATGAGGTCTTGCCTCAGGAAGTGGAGAGCATCATCCAGGATAAAGCGGAGGATATGGCCCACGAAATTCAGCGCTCCCTCGACTTTTACGCGGCCACCGCCGCCGAAGAGGAGATCGACAAGATCGCGGTGTCGGGAGGAACGGCGGCGATTCCGTCGCTGGTCCGAACCATCGAGCGCATCAGCGGAGTGGAAACCGAGCTGGCAAATCCGTTTCGAAAAATCGACTACGACGAACGCGAATTCCCCCCGGATCGCATCCAGGAATGGGCACCGATAGCCGGGATTAGCGTGGGATTGGCCCTTCGAAGGACGGACGAGACATGATTCGCGTCAATTTATTACCGGTACGGAAATCTCGGCGTCGCTCCCAGGGGCGAACTCAGCTGATTCTCTTTACGGGCGTTATCGTCCTGGAGATCGCGTTGTTGGTCGCCGCCTACGCCTGGATGAGCGACCAGTTGTCGGAGCGCCAGGCCGACTTCGCCGATCTGGAAGACGATGTCCAGATGCTCGAACAACAGGCCGAAGGCCTGGAAGAGCACAAGGAGCGAAGTCGGGAGCTCGACCGCCAGCTGCGGGCCATTCAGTCGCTCGATGAACAGCGCATCGGCCCCGTTCAGATGCTCGACGAGCTGCAGGCGATGCTCAGTCCCATCGACGACGACAGTCGCGTGGAGCGACACGACGACAACTGGAATATCGACTGGGAGCCGCGTCGACTCTGGATCGAGAGCTTTACCGAGCACGAGGATAATCGGTTTCACCTCGAGGGCCGGGCTGCCAATGGCGACGATGTCGCCGAATTTTTGGCCCGGATGAATACGGCGACGTATTTCAACGATGTGCAACTGGACTACATCCAGCGAGACGGCGGCGATGATGGCCTGGTCAGCTTCGAGTTCGACGGCGACCTCGACTACACCGGGTTCGACGACGCCAGCGCTAACGCCGATGAAGGGACCTGATTTTGAAGACGGCCGGAGGATTGGACCATGAATGAATTAATCGACCGCTTCAATGCGGTCCCGCTGACCAACAAGATCATCGTATTGTTTTTGCTGATGGTCGTGCTGTTCGGAGCCTATTTTCTGGGGCTTCACACGCCGATCAACGACGAGATCACCGACCTGCAGCAGCAGTCGCTCGATCTGCAGGAACGGGAGCGCGAGCTCCAGGGTGTTCAGGAGCGCGAAGAACAGGTCCGAGACAAAATTGCGGAGCTGGAAGACGAATTGCTGCGCGCCGATGACAAGCTGCCCGATTCGGCCGAGATCGACGGTCTCGTCGAGCGCATCTACCGCGATGCGGAGATGCAGGGCCTGGTCATTGACACCTTCCAGCGCCTCGACGAGCAGGCGGCGGCCGACGGCGATTACATCGAGATTCCCGTCGAGATGGAAGTCGTCGGAACCTTCGACGAAGTGGCGGACTTCTTTTTGGAAGTCGGTCAACGAGGCCGAATCATCAATGTCGGCGATATCCAATTGCAGCGCGAGGCCTCCGATCTGTCGGCCGACGGCGAGCTGAGAGTGTCGGCCCGGGCGACGACGTATCGACGGGATATCGACCAGAGCTAGAGCCAGAGGACGGCCCGCCGTCGAATCGGCGGCCACCGGGATTATTGACTGTGGATGCGAACAACGGGTGATGGACGAATGAAACACAATCAACGTGACAATTCGACCGCCTGTCGACGGTCCAATCGGCGAGATTGGTCATCGACGCTAGCCCTGGTGGCGGTGATGGCGGCAACCCTGGTGCTGGTGGGCTGTCCCGAGGAGATCGAAGAGCAGGAACTCGATCCGGCGGATGCCGATGAGGAAGCCGAGCTCGACCTGGAGTACGATGCCAGCCAGGGCTTTGGCGAAGACGAGAGCTACTCGCGACCGTCCTACGCTCAGCAGCGCAATCCCTTCCGGCCCGATACCGATGTACTTTCGATCGGCGACGACCAGGAAGAAGAGATCGACGATGAGCGCGACCGCGACCCCATCGAGCGATACAGTCTCGATTCGCTGGAGTTGGTCTCGACGATCAGCCAGACCGCCGTGCCGCGGGCGATGTTCGTCGACCCCACGAATCTGGGGCATTTCGTCAATGAAAATGACCGGATTGGCTCGGAAGGCGGTGTCGTGCGCGACATCCGCCAGCACGAGGTCGACGTCGAAGACGGCGATGGAATTCGAACCATTGCACTACGAGAGGTCGACACCACACCGTCGGCATCACGCGACGGAGAGTTGACCGAAGAAGAGCGCGAAGCATTGCGGCAAATCGTCGAACAGGAGCGAGAATCCGGGGGCGATGACGGAGCCGATGAACGAATCGAAGATATCGATGAGCGATTTCCGGGGCTTCGGCCGCCGGATAATCAGTGAATGACTGAAGCGGAATCAATGGCCGACCGGAGTCGAGGGCAAATGATTGCCCGTCGAATCATCCGGAACGCAGGTCCCAACCGACCGCCTACAGCTGCGAGACGCAGGAGTCAGATTATGAAATGGAAATTACCCGTGTTGATGCTGTGCGCTTCAGTGGCCTGGAGTGCTCCAGCTCTGGCGCAATCGCCGGAGTCGAGCCAAGCGTCGGACCTTAACGCCGTGGAGGCGTTGTCGGTCGATGAACAGGATGACGGCACCTATATTCGCATCCATGGCACCGAGGAGGCGACCTTTTCGGTGTTCAAACTCGACGAGCCGCCCCGGCTCTTTGTCGACCTCTCCAACAGCGAGTTGGCCGACGGCGAGCTGGGCGAGGAAGTCCACAACGGAGTCATCTCCCAGGTGGGTCTTGTGGAGTTCGAAGACAGCTTCCAGGACGTAGCGCGGCTGGTCGTCGGCTTCGATCAATCGGCGCACTACGACGTGCGCACCGACGATGACGACGTGGTCGTCTTTGTCGACGGTGAGGACCGCGACACATCGGCGCCGGCGGTCGCCGAAGAGGAGCGACAACTCGAGGAGCGCAACCAGGAGTTGCGTCAGGCCAGAGCCGAACTCGAGCAGAGCGAACAGCACTACCAGGAGCAATTCGAGGAGCGTCATCAGGACTACGAAGACGCCGTCGAAGCCCTGGAACAACGGGAACGCCAGCTCGAAGAGACGCAGGCCGAACTGGAGTCGTTGCGCCAGGAGCGCGACGAGGCCAGCGGCCAGGAGCGAGAGCAGCTGCAGGCGTCGATCGATGCTCGCAACCAGGAACTTCAGGAGGCCCGACAGCAGGTCGAAGAGCGCGAGGATCGCGTCGACGAGATGCAGGCGTCGATCGCCGAACTCGAAGAGCAGCGAGACGAGCAGCGCGAGCGCTTCGAACAAGCGCAGCGCCGCGCCGAAGACGCCGAACAAGAGGTGGCCCGTCTGGAGGGACGCCTCGACGAGATGGACAGCGAAGTCGACAGCGCCCAGGCGCGCATCGAGCAACAGCAGCGCGAACTTCAACGCGCAGAAGAGCGAGCCCAGCAACTGGAGGCCGAACTCGACGATGCCCGCAGCGACGACGGTGATGACGCCGAAGTCCAGCAGGTGCGCGACGAGCGCCAGCAGCAACTCGACGAGGTCCGCGCCGAGGCCCGACAGGCCCGACAGCAACTCGAAGATGCGCAGGCCGAACGCCAGCAATGGGAAGAGGCGCGCGAGCAACATCAACAGCGCCTCGACGACGCCCGCGCCGAAGTCCAGGAAGCACAGCAACACAACGAGGAACTGACCGAAACCCTCGCCGAGCGCGAGGAGGCCCTCGAGCAGCGCGAGCAAGAGATCGCCGAGCGCGATGAGGAAATCGAGCGTCTCAAAGAGATCGCTCGCACCACCGACCCCGACGCTCCCCAGATGCGGGCGGTCCCCGTCGATGCCGATGAGGACAACGCCGTGCGCGGCGTCCGTCTGGAGACCAACGAAGCCGGCCATTCTCAAATTGTCGTCGACCTCGACCGACCCGGTCAGTTTACGACCAGCCAGACCGGCGAGGCCGGTCGATCGGTGATGGTGCTTCGCGATGTGGAATTGCCCCAGGAGCTCGAACAGACCCTCGAATCCGATGGCGATGGCGGAGCCGTGCGCTTCGTCTCCAGTTACGAGCAGAGCGACGGTGACGTCCACATGGAGGCCGACCTTCGCAGTGATGCCTCGGAAGTGGTCCGCCAGGACGGCAATAGCGTCGTCTGGGAATTTGCCCCCGATGCCGCCGGCAGTGGCGACGAGCCGATGGCCGACAGTGACGACGGACGACTCGTCGAAGACAGCAATCCGGAGCGTCCGACCGAAGGGTCCAGTGTGACCTCTCAGGCGCCGAATTATCCGCGGGTCGTGACCAATCCGGCAGAGGTCAATACCGTGCCCGGCATGGGGACCCAGCCGATTACCATCGACCTTCGCAACGCCGATATCGAAAATGTGTTGCGCCTCGTCGCCGAGGAGAGTGGCGTCAATATCATCGCCGGCGAAGATGTCTCCGGCGAGGTGACGATGACCCTTCAGGGCGTGCCGCTGGACGAAGCATTCTTGACGATCCTTCAGACTGAACAGCTCGGTTTTGAGCTGCGCGGAAATGTCATTCGCGTCGCCCCCCAGGAGACGCTCAACGCCGAGGAAGAACAGCGCGCAGAAGCCAGGGCCCGAGCCCAGGAAGTCGAGCCGCTGGAGGTCTTTTTGCTGCCCATCAACTACGCCTCGGCCAGTGATTTGACCGACCAGGTCGATGGACTGCTCAGTCCCCGCGGCAGCGTGTCGGTCGATGACCGGACCAACACACTGATCATCAAAGACTTGGCCGATAACCTGCAGTCGATTCGGATGCTTATCGAGACCCTCGACTCTCAGGTGCCACAGGTCCTTATTGAGGCTCGAATTGTGGAGACGAACGAAAACTTCAACCGCGAAGTCGGTATCCAGTGGGGTGGCGACTTCTCGATGTCCCAGGGCAGCGGCAATCCGACGGGGCTGATCTTTCCAAATGTCCTCGGTGTCTCCGGTGGTGCCACCGACAGTGAGGCCCCCGTCGAGGGAACATCCGAGAACCCGAATTACGCCGTGAACCTGCCGGCCACCGCCGGTACCGGCTCCGGTGGTGCCATGGGGCTGACGATGGGAAGCGTCGGCGGTGCGGTCAATCTCAATATGCGCCTGTCGGCGATGGAAGACGCCGGTTACGCCAAGATCATCAGTGCGCCGCGAATCATGACGCTCGACAACCGGGAAGCGACCATCTCCCAGGGTACGAGCATTCCGATCAGCGTCGTCAGTGCCGCCGGTGTCCAGACGATTTTCGTCGACGCCACCCTGGAATTGACGGTCACCCCTCACGTCACACCCGACGGCAACGTCCGAATGGCGATTGAGGCCACGAAAAACGAGCCCGATTTCCAGAATACCGGTGCCCAGGGCGACCCGACGATCATCCAGAACCAGGCCGAAACGGAGTTGCTCGTCGGTGACGGTGACACCACGGTCATCGGCGGCATCTATACCGAAAACACCGGCCGCAGTGTCTCGGCGGTGCCCTTTTTACACCGCATCCCGATTCTGGGCTTTTTGTTCCAGAATCACTCGGAGACCGAAAACCGCTCGGAGCTGTTGATTTTCATCACTCCGCGCATCGTCAATCGCGCCGAGGCACTGGGGATTATGTCGACCGGTACCCTCGACAGCGCGGTGCCCCGGAGCGAGTAAGCGATGGATTGGAAGTTGTGAATCAGTAGGCGGCCTGTCAGTCTTGTAGACAGGTCGCCCGCCGACCGTCGCGGCCGCCGAGAAGGGGTCGAGGTGGCCGCTGTACGGCAGATGGACTCAAAACGATATACCGCGAGGCGTCAATTGACGGGTCGGGGCACGCCCCGATGACAGGAGGAATAACGATGAATTGGAAGTGGAAGACAGCTTTGGTAGGCGCGTTAATGATCGGAGTCGGAGCGACCGGCTGTGTCGAAGAGGAGGCGTCCGTCATCTTGCGGGGGAATGTCATCGGCGAAGCGGAGATCGACGAAGCCGAGGAGGAGGACGGCAACGACGAAAACGGCAATGAGACCTCCGAGTCCGACGATGACGAAGCGCAGATTTTTTGCCAGATTCCGACCGAATTCGAGGAACCCACACTGCGCAGCACCGGGTTTGTGAACCTCGGCCAGATGGATACTCACGGCCAGCGACTGCTGCGGGGCGATGATGATACGTCTCGACCCAATACCTACGATTTCGGTGCCGTCTTTGAGAATCGCCTCGAAGACAGTCGCTCCGTCGGTGCCGTCAGCGGTGGCGAGGGCAGTGGCTTTGAGGGGCTGGCACTGGACCGAAATGACGTCATGATCAAATCA
This sequence comes from uncultured Bradymonadales bacterium, assembly GCA_964446725.1. Lineage (GTDB taxonomy): Bacteria > Myxococcota_A > Bradymonadia > Bradymonadales > Bradymonadaceae > SLJM01. The sequence continues at coordinate 14,367 of CAYUPT010000002.1, forward strand.
GTGACCGTCAGTTTCGACCACGATATCAACGTCTTTTCGCTCGAAGGCGGCACTGTTTCCTATGGTTTCGAGCGCGAGCGCCTGGTCAATATGCTGGTGACCTCCGGCGGAGGTGTGGCCTCGTTCTCGGTCCCGATTATGAATAATTCCGGGGAGGTTCAAGAGTTTCGGGAGTTCGTCCAGGGGGTCAATAGCAATGTCCCGGATCGCGGGGACGATGATCCGTTGACGCTGGTAGCCCGCATCCAACTTCACGGTGAGACGCTGGCCGGCAATCAGGTGGAGTCGAATAGTCTGGAGTTTCCGATCGACGTCTGCGTCGATTGCGGTGAATCCGAGACCGATGCGCTGTGTCGAGAAGGTGGTTGAGTTCTACGGCTGAATCTCGATCTGTACACACCAACGCCCCGGCATCTTGCCGGGGCGTTGGTGTGTTTGAGGGAGGCTCGAGGGGAGCTATCGGGCCTTGGGATGGGCGACGAGAACGACTTCGGTGTACGGCTCGGGTCCGATGTAGTCGCGGATCGGAGCCAACTCGTCGACGAGCCACTCCAGCGTCTCATTGAGCCACCGGGTGGCCAGGCCCGTGGTTTCGGCGGGAAGTTCGACGAGCATCGGGCCGATGACGGGCTCGAAATAATCGAGTGGATCGTCGCCCCAGGGTTGTTCGCTGAGGGCTTCGGGAAGTTGCTTCAGATCGCCTTCGCTCAATCCGCGAAGGGCCGTGTCGTCGTGCAGCAGGTGGGTGGCCAGGGCCGTCGAAAAGAAGAGGTCGAAGGTCACGGCATCCGGCTCGTTGAGTAGCGGACCTTCGTAGACCATATTGGCCAATTGCTCGACGGAGTGGTCGGTGACGCCGAAGAGCCACAACTGCTTGAAGGCCACCATACCGATGCGAAGTGCGGCGTGGTCGACCTGGTTTTGGGTCCGGAACAGCCCGAAGGTCGCGCGGTCCTGAGCAAAGGTGGGGCGAATATCTTCCAGGCCCTCAAAGAGGGCGGTCTCATCGGGATTTAACAGCGAGTAGGGGACGCCCTCGATAAGCGATAGCGTGGGTCGATCCGAGAGGTCGTGGGCCCGTTGCTGGAGGTTGGTGGTCGTCGAATAGCCGACCTGAAACAACGAGCGAATGGGGATGGTTTCCAGGGCCCGGCGCGCCGTGTCGTCATCGGCGCGGGCCACGAATTCCAGTCCCAGGCTCAGATAGCCGGCGGTGCGCCGAACCACCTCGCGTCCGGTCTCGATTTCACCGGGCTCGATGCCGTCGGCGATCATGGTCCGGTTTGTCAGAGTCACCAATTCGGCGCTGAGGCGGGCGACGGTGTCGTCGTCGCCGATGGAGTTCAAAATGGTGAAAAAATAGAATTCATCGTCGATATTGTCGCTGACCACCGCCGGGACATCCATGGTCTCCGGTGGGTCAAGTGCCGGTTTGTCGTCGAGTTTTCCATTTTCCCAGCGGTCGCGAAATTCGACGGGATCGACGTCGGCGTAGACCGACAATGCCTCGGTGCGCTCGACGAAGCCGTATTCCTCGAGTCGACTGGTGCGAAATTGATAGGCCGTCTCCTCCATCTCGGAGGTCAATTCCCAGCGGACCGCCTCCAGAAGCGCCCACGCAAGGCCCTGGTCGACGTGGTACAGCCGGTCGATCAAGGTGCGCAGCAGCGCCGAGACATCTTCGTCGTCGGGATAGACGATGGCGTAGGCATTATCGGGACTCAATTCGGCATTGGCCGGTAAGTCCTCCGGGATCTCGCCCTCTTCGACGACGCCGACGGCGGCAATATTCTTCTTGAAGAACAGGGCCATGACCTCGTTGTCGATATCGCGCACGGCCCGATGGAAGTGGTCGTCGTCGGCATCAGAGACCAGCACGGCCAGCCAGTTGGCCATCTTACGGGTATCGAAGCGATCTTTGGTCCAGCAATCGAGGTCAAAAAAGACCTGAAGCTGGCGGGGACTGGCGTAGGGAATGAGGTCGACGCCCTGGTCGAAACCGGCCTGCTTGATGAGCCGGAAAAACGAGTGGGGATTGAGGGTCTTGATGTGGTCTTCGGCGTCGTGGCGGTCGAGAATGGCGTCGATCTGCTCGACGGGGTCGCCGGGCGGAAGTTGGCCCTTGAGCCTATCAAACGGGTTCTGGTCGGGCCGGTGGGATTCCAGATCGACGGGGGCGTCTTCGCGTTCACTCATGGCGTACCTCTCGGGGGCCTAAGGCCCCATAGTCTGTAGAAGCCCGCGTCGGCGGGCGAGCTGATGCACACGGATTGGGGTTGAGACATAAAACGGCGTCGTCGACGTTGAAAACCGCCAGCGACGCCGTCTGCGTTGTCATCATGAAAAGAACAATGAACGGTCAGGACTCCTTCCCGTCGATGTCGCCCTCTTCGGAGAGCCGCTTTTCGATGAGCTGTCGTGTTTCATCGACACCGTAGAGGTGGATGAAGGTACCGAGACGGGGACCGCGGTCCTGACCCAAAAGCAGCCGGTACATCGACTTGAACCACTTGCCGAGGCTGATGTCATTGTCCTTTCCGGCGCTGTAGGCGGCGGATTGGATCTCTTCGGCATCGTCGCCGTCGTAGTCGGCCAGAAAGTCGAGCAGTTGTTCGACACCGACCATGACTTCGTCGTCCGGCAGCTCGAACTCCTTGGTTGGAAGCACGAAATCGCGGTAGTAGCGCAGTGCCCGATCGATGAGATCGTCGATGACGTCGGCGTCTTCTTCGACGCTGTCGTCGTATTGGCGCAGGTACTCCCAGACGATGTCCCGGTCGTCGGTATTGAGGACGCTGACCAGGTTCATCAGCATCGAATAGGAGATCTCGGAGTTGTAGCTGACGTCGTCGCCGGCGTCGATGGCGTCGGCGTCGATAAAGAAGATCGGCGTATCCCGGCGCTGATCGGCGTCCTCGGTGGTGCCAAATTCGGTACGGGCGTCCAGATACTGATCGGTAGAGCGGGGAATGGTCTCGAAGAATAGCCGCTTGGCTTTGCCCGGATTTTTAAAGATGTACCAGGCCAGACTCTCGAGTGGGCCGTACTGGAGCCACTCGTCGATGGACAGCCCGGTGCCCTTGCTCTTTGAGATTTTGGCGCCATTTTCGTCGAGAAACATCTCGTAGAACATCCCCGCCGGTGGCTCGCCGCCCAGGGCGCGCACGATGTCGGAGGACAATTCAGCGGACTCGATGAGGTCTTTGCCGTACATCTCGTAGTCGATGCCCAGCGAGTACCAGCGCATCGCCCAGTCGACCTTCCAGCCGACTTTGACGTTGCCGTCGGTAACCTCCACCGTTCCGGAGTGACCGCAGGCCTCGGAGCCGCGAAACGACTGGTCGCATACATAGGAGACGGTGCCGTCTTCGGGATGGATGTCGGTGACGCGGGTATTGTTGACCTTCCCGCAATTCTCACAGATCGGAAAGAAGGGGCTCCAGTCCTCGCGCTTGTGTTCTCGAAGGGTGGGAATGATGACGTCGCGAACCTCGTCATAGCGCTCGAGAATGCGCAGTAGGCCGGCGTTGAAGTCGCCGTTTCGGTACCGATCTTTGGATGACACAAATTCGTAGTCGAATCCAAAAGAGTCCAGAAAGGAGCACAACTGGGCGTTCATATAGCCCGCAAAGCTATCCTCTTCACCGAAGGGATCGGGGATATCGCACAGGGGTTTGCCCAGGTGTTCGGCGACCATATCGCCGTTGGGAATATTCTCCGGGACCTTGCGTAGCCCGTCCATATCGTCGCTAAAGGCCACAAGTCGGGTCGGTCGATCCGACAGTTGCGAAAAGGCCCGGCGCACCCAGCTGGTGCGGGCGACTTCCGAAAAGGTGCCGATGTGGGGAAGGCCGCTGGGACCGAAGCCGGTCTCAAAGATAACCGGTTCGTCGCCGTCGGCGTCGGTGCGCTCGAGACGGTCGACGACGTTCTGGGCCTCGCGATACGGCCAGCTTTCAAATGATTCGGACATAGGTCCTCCGGGAGGTGTGAGGAGGCAAAAATGGTTGGAAACAACAGAGATTCATCGAGGCGCGAACCTTAATCGGGGGCGTCGATCAATGCAACAGGACTGATGTTGGAAGAATATCGGCATCGGGGAGAAAAGTTCCGGAACAGCGGTGCCCGTTTCGCACGACACAACCGAGTCCCTCCTCCGCCGCTCCGCGGGGAGGTCTCTGAACGAGCGTATGCGAGCGAAGTCGGAGGGGGCGACAGCAGGCAATGTACGGCTCTTCCACCAACGATGGCTATTCGCCAAATTCGCCACTGGCGGGCAAGATGCGGTCGATTTCGGCCGCTCGAATTTGGCGCCCCATCTGCAGCCATTGCTGGCGGGCGACCTCCAGGGCGCTTCGGGCGCGGCGGGTCTGGCCGGCGAGCAGGGCGCGTTCGCCGGCGTCGCGGGCCAGTGTCGCCAGATCGGCGTCGACGAAGCCGGTGGCCTCCAGATGGCGGCGCGCTTCGGCGATATGCGAGTCCCATTGTTCCCAGCGCTGGTGGTGGGCCATGGCTGGAAGTCGGGCCAGGTGGGCAAGCCCCAGATAGCCTCTGCGGTCGGAGTTCGACAGCTGCTCGAGGACTCGGCGAAAAATCGGGTCGGCGTCGTCGACGCGATCCTGAGAGAGGCGAACCATTCCCAGGTTGACCAAAATGACCGGATCTTCGTGGCGACCGACGCGTTGAATCAGGGTTCTCGATTCCTGGTAGGCGTTCTCGGCTTCTGTGAGACGCCCCTCGGCGCGGTAGACTTCGCCGAGGTTGTTGAGCACATGAGCGACCTCGTTGAGGTCGCCGTAGGCCTTAAAGACGTCGCGGGCATCCTCGAGCATCGAGCGCGCTTCGTCGGTGTCGCCGAGGGTGGTGTACAGCGAGCCCAGTGCCTTTTCGGCCTGTGCCAACTCCAGGGGTTGATCCAGTGTTCGAAAAAGGGAGATGGAGTTGCGGTAGGCCTGTTCGGCGTCGTAGTAGTCGCCGGCCCAGTATTTGAGGTCGCCGAGGGTGTACAACAGGTTGGCTCGTCCGGCGGGGACGTCGATATTGTCGTGGAGCTCCAGGGCCTGCTGGACAAACTCCATGCCCTCCGGCAGCGCACCGCGGCGATTGGCGACGCGAGCTCGGTACAACAGGGTGTCGGCAAGGAGTTCGGTATCACCGATCGATCGGGCGGCCTCTTCGGCGCGCTCGAGCAATTCGTCAGCTCTCGGAAGCCGCTCGCGCCGAAGCAGGGCGTGTGCCCGGTCGATCCAGCCGCGAATGCGGCGTGGGTCGTCGCCGGCGACATCGAGGGCGTCGAGTAATTCGTCGTACCGGTCGTAAAGTTCGCTGGCGAGCTCGAAATCGCACTGGATGCGGTTTTCTTCACCGGCATCAAGGAGAGGGCGCAGTGCCTCCTGGTAGTCCTGAGCTTCGATGAGATGGAGGGCGAGCCGCAGCGCCAGACCGGGGTGATCACCGGGGTACATCCGGCTGAGAGTGCGGGCGCACTGGCGGTGGTGTTCGCGGAGTCGGCCGTTGGATTCGGCGGTCTCCAGTAGTGTTTCGCGAAAGGCCTGGTGGGTAAAACTCCAGCCGCGAGGGGTCTTGGAGGCCAGATCGTTGGCGACCATGGTATCGAGAACCATCAGCGGTTGGTGGATGCCGCCCTCCGAGCAGATATTCGACCAGTCCTCGTCGGTGACCTCCGTCCCCAGTACAGCGGCCAATTCCAGTGCCAGCAAAGCGTCTTCGGCAGGCTCGTCGAGCTTTTGATCGACGAGTTTTGTCAACCGGTCGCGAAAGACGGATTGTAGATCGGAGGGCAGCGACTCGCGCTCGGAATCCAGCAGCCGGAAACCGTCGGGACCCAACTCCAGACGGCCTCGTTCGACCCAGTCTCCGACGAGTTGGACGGCGTACAGCGGATTGCCGTCGGTGCGCCGGGCGACGCGCTCGACGAGCTGCTCTTCCAGCCCCAGAAGCCGTGTGATCAGTCGGCGGTGGTCGTCGGGGGCCAGGGGGCCGACGTCCATGACTTCCGTTTGTCGATGGGCAGCCAGTTCGTCGAGTTTGGCGCGTGGAACCGGCTGGTCGACCAGGGCGTCGATCTGAGTGGTGCCGATGATCATCAGGGGCAACTTGCGGTCGCCGGGATTGTCGAGCAAATACTCCAGGAAATTCAGTGTTTCGTTGCCCCACTGCAGGTCGTCGACAAATAAGATCAACGGGCGGCGTCGGGCAAGGCGCTGCAGATAGCGGACGATGACGGCGTGGCGCTGTTCGGCGTTGCGAAAGCGGATGCGGGCGTCGTCTTCGCTGTAGTCGTCGATGACAGTCGGGGCGATGATTTCGGTCATCGCCAGGCAGTCGTGGAGGGCGTCGGGGTCGAGATTGGGGTCGCGAAGACTGCGGCGGACGCGCTCCAGAATCGCCTCGCGGTCGAGGCCGGTACAGCGAAGATGGCGCGCGATACTTGCCGCCAGCCCGTCATGGGCGCCGCCTCCCATCGGGCTGTGAGTGGCGCGAAGTGGGGTGGCGGCACCGAGTTCGTGGCCTCGCTCGCAGATCCAGTCGGCGAGCCGGGACTTTCCGGTGCCCGTCGCACCCTGCAGAATCGTCAGTTGCGGCTCCTGGGCGTAGCCGACCTGTCGGAGGGCCTGCCACAACTGGTGGCGCAGTTCTTCGCGGTCGACAAAGGGGATTTCGCGCAGGCCAAATAGTCCCAGGCCGACGCCGACGAGGTCCGTTGACAGCGGCGGGGGCTCGCGGCGATGCCAGCTTGTGGGAATCTCGACGGAGTCGCGCAGATTTTCGGAAGGCGTCAGGTCGTCGGGCTGGTCCAGCGCCTGCAGATCGGGGACCGAGGGGGCGCCGATGACGTCGCTGATAAGCTCGGTCATGCCCATGTCGGTCGTCGGCTCGTCGTGGCCCAGATCTTCGTCGAGGGGAGCCCGAAACTCCAGCCGGGGATGGTCGGCCGGCCGGGATGCCCCTGGCGGGTCGCCGAGTTCAAAGAGGGCTCGAGCGGCATCGGCGGCGCGCTGAAATCGATCGGCCGGGCTCTTTGCCAGCAGTCGCCCCAGCCAGGATCCGAAGCCCGTCGGGAGATCAAAGGGGGCGTGAAGTGGGGGGAGCTGGCCGTTGAGGTGTTGCTCCAGGATCTGATCGGTATCGTCACCGCCGTAGGGCGGATCGCCGTCGATGAGCCAGTAGGCCAGACATCCCAGGGCGTACAGATCGGTCCAGGGGCCGTGATCGCGCCACTGTCCGGTGATCTGTTCGGGGGACATAAAGCGCGGAGTCCCGGTGATCTTGTTGGACAGGCCGTCTTCCTGAGGTTCGTCGAGCCGATCTCCGAGGGCGTGGGCGAGGCCGAAATCGGTCAATTTGAGGTGCCGTCCATCGGGCCCGTCTACAAATAAGACATTGCCCGGTTTGAGGTCGCGGTGGATGACGCCGCGGGCGTGAGAATGCGACAGGGCGTCGAGGATGCGCACAAAGATGTTGCGCACATGCCACCAGTTGACCGCGGCTCGTTCCAGATCTTCGAGGCTGTAGCCGGCCAATTCCATGGCCAGCCAGGAGGACCCGGCGATGAAGCGTCCGGCCGTTGCTTCTTCGACATCGGCGCCGACCTCACCGCAGTCAAAGACCATGATGATGCCCGGGTGGTGGAGGCGGGCGACGGCCCGTATTTCCCGGCGCAACGCGGAGCGCATCTCCGGATCACGGGCCCGTTCGGCGTTCATGATCTTGAAGGCCACCGGTACGTCGCGACCGGTGTGAACGGCGCGAAATACCTCACCCATGCCTCCCGTCCCCACAGGAGCATGTAGTTGGAAGGAACCGATATCTAGGGGCAAAAAGGGCACAATGAGCCGTTGCGAAATAGCGGGTGTCGACAGGATCCGTTCGCATTGTAGATCAGAGCCGTGATCGGGAAAACCGTCGTCGCCCGAGGATGGACGTTCTACACTTCCGGTCGCACCGGCGGAGGGCGACGCAGATTCGACGCAGTGGCCCGCTTTCGAGCCACCGAATGCGCCGGGTCGAGGGCGATGGTCGGGACCTCAATCGTGGTTGAAGTCCAGGCCCGACAAGCGCATCGGCAGCAATTCGTCGAGTGTGGTGGTCCGGCGCTGGCCCTCGGGGGTCAGGAGCAGGATCGGGAGATCTTCACAGAATTCAGCCAGCACCTGTCGGCAGATGCCGCAGGGCGCGGCCGGAGGGTCGACATCGGTGACGACCGCCAGCGCTCGAAAGGCGCGATGGCCCTGGGAGACGGCACAGCCGATGGCATTTCGCTCCGCACACACCGTGGCGCCGATGGTGGCATTTTCCACATTGCAGCCGGTGATGATTTCGCCGTCGTCGGTCAATAATGCGGCGCCGACCGGAAATTTGGAGTAGGGGACATGGGCGCGTTCGCGCACATCGAGCGCCGCGTCGGCCAGGCGCTGCCAGGTCGCCTCGTCGATATCACCGAATTGGGGGGATTGATCGCTCATTGGCATCTCCTCAACAGAGGGGACGAAGCCGGAATCGCTGCGATTCCAGACTACAGGGTTTCGCCGAGGGTCGTGGCGAATTGACGGACCAGTCCCACAAAGACCTCGCGGACTCGATCGGCGGTCTCTTTGACCTCGTCGTGCGATAATTTATCGGTACTCAATCCGGCAGCCATATTCGTAATGCAGCTGATGCCGGCGACCTTCATGCCGCAGTGATTGGCGACAATGACCTCCGGGACCGTCGACATGCCGACGGCATCGCCGCCGATATTCTGGATCATCCGGACTTCTGCCGGGGTCTCGTAGGTCGGCCCGGCCATCCCGGCATAGACGCCCTCTTTGATGTCGATATCGCGTTCTTTGGCGATACCGCGCAGCATCTCGCGAAGATTGGCGTCATAGGGATCGCTCATATCGGGAAAGCGGGGCCCGAATTCAGATTCGTTGGGCCCGCGAAGCGGATTGTCACCGGTGAGGTTGAGATGATCGCTGATGATCATCAGGTCGCCGGGGATGTAGTCCGGATTGGCGCCGCCGGCGGAGTTGGTCACGACAAGATGGTCAATGCCCAGAAGGGAAAAGACCCGGACCGGAAATGTGACTTCCTCCATCGACCACCCCTCGTAGTAGTGGGCGCGGCCGGACATGACGACGACGTCGACGCCGTCGAGGCGTCCGAAGACAAGCTGGCCGGAGTGGCCCTCGACACCGGAGACCGGAAAGCCCGGAAGTTCTCGGTAATCGATGGCCGTCGCGTCCTGTAATTCGTCGGCCAGGGCGCCGAGTCCACTGCCCAAAATCATGGCCATTCGGGGCGTGGAGTCGATGGTGTCCTCGAGAACGTCGGTCGTCTCGCGGGCCCGAGCGTGCAGGTCGGAGGATTCGGTGGGATGCGTGGAATTCATAGTAGTAGGGGCCTTGGGTCGTGGGTTCGTGCCATCGCCGACGATACAACGTCAATTCTGCGCCAGGATGGAAATGGTCCAGACGGGTACCATTAATTTCGGTCCAAGCCAAGCGGAAGAGAACGACGCTGCGTCATAGCGATGTCGCGCGATACCGCCGGTCCGGGTTGGGCCGCTACATAGGCGCTCGAGTCCGTCGAGTACGTTGGAACTGCGAGACCGACAACAAGTGGCCTGCGCGACGTGATGTCAGGGGACGAGCGGTTTAGTGAGAAACCGGGGCTGGCATCGCGGGTTTGCTCTATCGGATAAAACCATTCGATGACAGCTCAACTCCGTCGCTGCGCTCCTCGTCGGGCCTGGGGATGTCATCGGCTCCAACAGCTTATCGATGACAGCCC
>CAYUPT010000002.1:24261-27719 GCA_964446725.1 uncultured Bradymonadales bacterium
GCTTATCGATGACAGCCCGACTCCGTCGCGAGGCTCCAGCGTCACGCCCATAGTAACGGCGAGCGCACCCGGATTCGCCCAGACTGCTCATTCGACGTGTTACCTGTAGTACGATCTCGATCAGCGATGTAGATGGCGGCCATCAGATCAGAATGCCGGCGATGGTGGCCGTCATAAAGGCCGCCAGGGTTCCACCGATCATCGCCTTCAGGGCGATTTTGGCCAGATCCTGTTTGCGGCTGGGGGCGATGCCGCCGATGCCGCCCAGTTGGATGCCGATGGAGCCGAAGTTCGCGAAGCCGCACAGCGCGTAGGTGGCGATGATGATCGAACGGTCGTTCTGGATGGCGCCTTCGGCGAGCAATTCGGTGAGGCTGGCGTAGGCGACCAATTCGTTGATGACCATCTTTTCACCGAGCAGACTGGCGATGACGAAGCAATCCTCGACGGGAACGCCCATCGCGAAGGCGAAGGGCCAGAAGACCCATCCGAAGATGTCCTGCATGGTGATCATGGGCGCAACCCAGGCCTCGGCGGCGCCACTTGCGCCGGCCTGCATCTGCTGGATACAGCCGTAGACCTCGTCATCGACAACGGTCCCAGGGGCACAGCCGTCGGGGATCGTCATTCCGTTGCGCTGGTAGTAATCGGCCAGCTCCGGCAACACCAGATATTCGTTGTACAACAGGCTCGGAAGGCCGATGAGGTAGTTGCACATCGCGATCAGGGCGATAAATGCCAGCAACATGGCACCGACATTGAGCGCCAATTTCAGTCCCTCGGCGGCTCCGCGGCTGGCGGCGTCGAGGACATTGACATCTTCTTTGATGTCCTCGACCTCGAGCTTGCCCATCGTCTTGGGCTCGTCGGTCTCCGGATACATGATCTTGGCGACCACCAGGGCCGCCGGGGCGCTCATGACGGAGGCGGCGATGAGGTGGCCGGCGATATTGGGAAAGGTATCGCTGAGCATCCCGACATAAATGGCGAGAACCCCGCCGGCGACGGTGGCGAAACCACCGGTCATGACGACCATCAATTCCGACATCGTCATATCTTTGACGAAGGGCTTAATGACCAGCGGTGCCTCGGTCTGGCCGACGAAGATATTGGCGGCGGCCGACGTGCTTTCGGCGCCCGACAGATTCATCGTCTTTTGCATGCCCTTGGCGAATAGATCGACGAGCTTTTGCATGATCCCCAGATGATACAGAATCGTCATCAGGGAGCTAAAGAAGATGATCGTCGGCAATACGGCAAACGCGAAGTTTCGCAGGCCGGGTTCCCATTCGCCGGTGACATGGCTTTCAAAGATGAACTGAGAGCCGGCATCGGTAAATTCGAGCAGCTTGGTAAAGGCCTCGGTGGCCACATCGAAGATCAGCTGCCCGCCGGGGACATAGAAGATGAAGATGGCAAAAACGAGTTGCAGTCCGACGCCGACACTGACCAGTCGCCAGTTGATGCGGCGGCGGTTATTGGAGAGCAAAAAGGCACAGAAAAGAAGGGCGATGATGCCCAGGAAGCTAACGGCGCGGTGTAAAAAGGAGGTGTCGTCCGTCGATTCACCGAGGTGGACGTCGGCCTGTTGAGCGTCGCTGTCGGAGGCCTGATCGTCGCTGTCGGAGGCCTCATCGTCGCCAGAAGCGGATTCGCTGTCGTTGTCAGCGCCATTGTCGTCGGAGTCGGCGTCCGATTCCGGTGGGCCGCGCGCCGGGTCCTGGTCGTCATCGACGGCGTCACCGGGGGCCCCGTCGGCGTCATCGACGCCGGTGTCGTCGGTGGCGTCGTGGTCCGAAATATCGCCGGCGTCGTCTACCGCCTCGGCATCGGGTTGTTCTGGCGATGAAGTTTCGGATTCCGCGTCGGAATCCGACTCGTCGACATCGACGGCCTGCTGTTGTTCTTCGGCAGCCGAGGAACTGGGCGTTCCGACGACAACACCGGTGATGAGGACAAAGCCCCCGACGATAAAGACAAGCCATGCGATCACGGCGAAACATCGCCGCATCTGGCGCTTCTCGAAGCTATTCATGCCGACAATACCTCAATGTTGGAGTCGACGAGCGGCGCCAGTGTAGGTTGAAGTAAGGGGGCTGGCAAGGATGGGAAAATTGGGGCTCAAAGGGGCCTATTCGGGGCCGGGACACCGGGGAACGACGGCACTGATTCGGAAGGTGGAAGTGGCGCGGCGAGCCGATTCTTTCGGAGTGTACCCGCCGAGTTTCGGGATTTTGAAAACACCTTTGGTAAAACGCCTCGAAAATCGTTACGGTGTCTGACACTGAATGAGGCCCGACAGTCCAGGAGCACCAACGGAGTGTGTCGTGAATAACATCGCTAAATGGTTCGCAGTTGTAGTCATTTGTTCGTTCACAATTGTCGGATGTGCGGATGACGTCCCTGTCGACGACGCCAACGACAACCAGGCGTCCAGTGACAACGACCAAAATGACAATGACCAGAATGACAACGGCCAGAATGACAACGGCCAGAATGACAATGGTCAAAACGACAATCAGGGCGACGAAAATGACAACGACGAGACCTGTCAGTCCCCGTCCGATCAGGAGCTGTGCAATACCGCCGGATTTCAGTGCGGCGACTTCGAGACCACCGACAAATGCGGTGTAGAGCGCACCGTCGATTGCGGCGGATGTCCACTCGACGATTGTCAGAACAATATGTGCGGCTGTGTCCCCGATACCTGTAAGGACACACCGGACACCTGTGGCGTTCAGCCCGACGGTTGCGGCGGCTTCATGATTTGTAGCACCGACTGCGACAATCCGATCGGACTCGGCACTCACCACACCTGTCTGATGGAGGAAGTCGGCGGCGTGACGTGCTTTGGTCGAAATGACCGCGGCCAGTTGGGTACGGCCACGGATGATGATGGCGACACCATCGACTACTCCCAGCACGGGGTGAAGGTCGACGATCTGGACGCCAAGATCGTTCAGATTCACGCCGGCGAGTATCACACCTGCGCCCTCGACATCGAGGGATCGGTCCATTGCTGGGGCTCGAATGACGACCGACAGTTGACGGAATTGGCCGAAGATGCGCCCTGCGCCGACGGCGATAACGTCCCCTGCGCCATTGAACTGACCAATCTGGCGGGGTCGGCCAATGTCATCGGCGCCGGAGCGCTTCATACCTGTGCCGAGATTTCGGCCGGTCATATGCAGTGCTGGGGCAATAACTTCAGCGGCGAACTCGGCGTCGGCGACGACCAGTGGCACACGACACCACAAGATGTCCAATTTGAAGGAACGACCGACTCCGGCATTCTGGGCTTTGATGGCGGCGCCATCCACAGTTGTTACGTCGATGGCGACAGCGACTTGTATTGCTGGGGAGAAAATATCTTTGGACAGGCCGGTAATCTCAATCCGTCGGGTAGCTGGGAGGAGAACCTGTGGACGCCCCAAAAGGTCGAGGTCGATGTCACACCG
>CAYUPT010000003.1:0-2355 GCA_964446725.1 uncultured Bradymonadales bacterium
ATATCGTCAACGGCGCCGGTGCCACCGGGGCCGCCATCGTGGAGCACGACGACGTCGACAAGATCGCCTTTACGGGCTCGACGGCCGTCGGCAAACACATCCAGCGATCGGTGGCCGGGACCGACAAGAAGCTGACCCTCGAACTCGGCGGCAAAGGCGCCAATATTATCTTCGACGACGCCTCGATTGATCAGGCCGTCGAGGGCATCGTCGACGGTATTTTCTTCAATCAGGGTCACGTCTGCTGTGCCGGCAGCCGGCTTCTGGTCCAGGAGAATATCGAAGAGGAAGTACTGACGAAATTGCGGCACCGCATGTCGTCGCTGGTCGTCGGCGATCCACTCGATAAAAATACCGACGTCGGCGCCATCAACTCCCGCGAGCAGTTGGAGCGGATCAAAGAACTCGTCGGCGCCGGCGAGGCAGAGGGCGCCGAGAAGTTTCAGCCCGGCTGTTCGGTCCCGGATACCGGCTATTTCTTTGAGCCCACGGTCTTTACCGATGTGACCCAGTCCCATCGAATCGCCCAGGAAGAGATTTTCGGGCCCGTGTTGTCGGTGTTGACGTTTCGGACGCCGGACGAGGCCATCGAAAAGGCCAATAACACGGCCTACGGGTTGGCCTGCGGGGTCTGGAGCGATAAAGGAAGCAAGTTGTTTCGCGTCGCCGGAGCGCTCAAATCGGGCGTCGTCTGGGGCAATACCTACAATCAATTCGATCCCGGAAGTCCTTTCGGCGGCTACAAGGAAAGTGGCTTCGGTCGCGAAGGCGGCGCTCACGGACTTCTGCCCTATCTGGAGGTGCGCTGATGGCGAATTCGACACGACAACGCCTCGACGTCTACAAGACGTTCAAATTGTACATCGACGGTGCGTTTCCCCGCACCGAAAGTGGCCGGTACCTGACCGAGACCTCGCACAAGGGGGATTTCGTGGCCAATATCTGCCGCGCCTCGCGCAAAGACTTCCGTGACTCCGTCGTCGCCGCCCGACAAGCCCAGCGCGGCTGGGCGGGAAGAACCCCCTTTAATCGGGCCCAGATCCTCCACCGAATGGCGGAGATGCTGGAGTCGCGACGCGACGGATTCGAGCGGGCACTGATCGAGCGCGCCGGCCATTCCGAACAACAGGCCATCGACGAGGTCGACACCGCCGTGGACCGACTTTTGTGGTACGGCGGCTGGTCCGATAAATTCGTCCAGGTCTTCGGAAGCACCAATCCGGTGGCCTCGCCACACTTCAACTTCACGATGCCCGAGCCCACGGGCGTCGTCGCCTCCATGGCGCCCACAAGCGCTCCGTTGCTGGGGCTGGTGACGTCCTTTGCGCCACTGATTGTCAGCGGCAATGCAGTCATTACCATCGTCGATCACGACCATCGCAGTGTGGCCATCGATTTCGCGGAGGTCCTCAACTGCAGCGACCTCCCCGGCGGCGTCATCAATATCCTGACCGGCCATCGCGACGAGCTTATCGGTCACGTCTCCGGTCACCGCGACGTCGACGGCATTGCCGTCTTCGACGCCACCGACGACGAGCGCCAGTCCATTGGCACCGAAGCGGCGGATACGGTCAAGCGCGTCCACTTCTACGACACGCCCCAGGGCGACGACTGGACCAGCGACGAGGCCCAGTCGCCGTACTGGATTATGCCCTTTGTGGAATTCAAGACGGCCTGGCACCCGATGGCCGATTGAGTCCCGGCCGACGGGCTCCTAGTCGAACTCGACGCCGAAGAAATCCTCGATTTCATCGTCGTCTAAAAATTCACGGAGCCGCTCGATGGTCTGCGGGCTCTGCTGGATGAGCTGTCCCAGGGTCATAAAATCGTCGAATCGAAGGCCCTCCTCCTGGAGGGCGTCTTCGATTTCGGCGAGTGTTTCATCTTCGGCTTCACGAACTTCGACCGGCGAGCTGGCCTCTGAGCGCCTCGTCTCCAGGTCGCGCCCCTCCTCTTCCAGTTGAGCTTCCCGCCCGGCGACCGCCCGAACTCCCCGGGCAAATACCTCCAGATCGTCGTCGCTGATCTCCTCGGAAATTTCGGCGCCGAGGGCCTCCCGTTCCTCGCGCTGTTGCTGTTGTTGCTGTTCGCGCTGTTGGTCGCGCTCGCGCTGGGCTTGTTGCTCCATTTCCGCGGCCTGCGCGGCCTCTTCGGGCGTCGGTTCGTCGGCGGGCTCCGGCGAGGACTGACATCCCAGAAACGACAGGGTCATCAGGGCGGCAAATGCCAGCGTGACGGAATGATAGATGGGGGTTCGACGGACGGTCATCGCAGCTCCTTGGCGATCGGGGGCAACTAAAATATGTACGCCAAGAGTGACCGCTAAGGGGACGCAGTGCAAGAGGCAGACGAGGG
>CAYUPT010000003.1:2455-22536 GCA_964446725.1 uncultured Bradymonadales bacterium
TGGTGAAGCAGGGAAAGACAGCCGAAAGCGAGGACGCTTCCGTCTCCACCGGCAGTGTCGTGGTGAGACACGAAAAAAACAGCCGAAAGCGAGGACGCTTCCGTCTCCACCCTTGAAAAACGCCATTTCGTGTCGAGATCTGCCTCCATCGCAACTACAATTGCACGGATCGGAGATCGTCAATGAGCTACGAACCACGTGAAGGGATGTATTCGGGGGCATATCTACCTCATACCGAAGCGGAGGGGCGCCCGCAGATGATCACAACACGGCTTCGAGACTCACTGCCTCGAAGTGTCTTTGCTGAGCGACTCGATCTCGCGTCTTCAAGTGAGGAACGCGATCTGCTGCGTCAGCGTTTTCTCGATATGGGACGAGGGCGCTGCGTACTGGAGAATACGGAAATTGGAGAGATGGTTGCCGAGGCCATCCAGTTCTATGATGGCGATAAATATCAGTTGGTGGAATGGGTTGTGATGCCCAACCACGTCCATTTTGTATATCGGAGGCCCCGAGCATCGATGGGTTCGATCGTCGGGGCTATCAAGTCTTATACCTCGCATCGTATCAATAGAATACTCGGCGAAAGTGGGCCAAACTGGCAGATTGACTTTCATGATCGCTACGCCCGAGATCGCGATCATTTCTTCAATATGTCGTGTTATACATTACTCAACCCGGTTCACGCCGGGCTGGTAGATGACCCCGCCGATTGGCCATTTTCGAGTATTCATACCTACGGCCCGGAGCATAAGGACGAACTGCGTCAGTGGTATCGAACGTGGCAGTCGGATTTTTGGGGTTCGGTGGCCGATGCGTAGTCAGTGTCGTGGTGGGAGACGAAAAAGACAGCCGAAAGCGGCTGGAGGCGAGGTCGTCCCCGGCCTCGGCATTGTCATGGTGAGGCAGGGAAGAAGCAGTCGAAAGCGGTTGGAGACGAGGTCGTCCTCGGCCTCGGCAGTGTCGTGGTGAGGCAGGGAAGGAGCAGTCGAAGTATCGTGGTGGGAGACGAAAAAGACAGCCGAAAGCGAGGACGCTTCCGTCTCCTACTCGTAGCGCTCGCAAAACTCCCAGGCTCGCCGTGTGATGGCCGCTATCTCTTCGGCTTCGGCGTCGACCTGGTCGATTTCGTCGACGTCGCCGCCGATGTAGGGAAGGACAGTGCGGGCGGCGACGATGGCGCGGCGCAGGGCGTCTTCGTCGATGTCACCGTCGGCCGTCGGTTCGCTGTCGTTGAGGACGTCGACGAGAAATCGGCCCAGCACGTGGCGAGTCAGTGACGGGGAGAGTCGGGCGGCAAAGGCGGCGAATTGCGGCGACTGCGGGGTGGCGCGGGCGACATCCATCATCATCGTGTGGGCCTGATCTTCGAGGCCCAGGGAGACGGCGAGTGCGGCGGCGACCAGGGTGTTGTCGCCCGTTGATTTGACGAGGGCCCGGTCGATGGTGCCCGGGACGTCGCGCAGTTCGTCGGCGACTGACTGGAGGCGTCGGTCCAATTCGTCGGCGCCGTCGTCGTCGATCGGCGTCTCAAAGCGCAGAAGTTCGACCAGCTGCTCGTCGTCGGCCAGTCGGTTTCGGGCGTCTTCGCTCTCCGATTGGCTGCGCTCGTAGAGATCGCCGAAGCGATTGGCCATGCGTTCGGAGAATACGGGGGCCGGCGAGGTGTCGAGATAGCGGCCCAGAATCTGAGCGCCCTGGTCGGCATCCAACTCGTCGATTTTTTGTGCGACCAGTTCGTACTTCTCCTGTTCTCGTTTAAAGCGTCGGCGCAGGCGGTCGACCTGGGCCTCAAACGGCGCTCCCGTCCATTCGCCGAGCATGGCGCTGACGGTGCCGATGGCTCGGGTGAGAGCGTCGGCAAATTCGTCGGGGATGTCGCGGTCTTCGACGGCCTGGCGAACCACGGGGTGTTCGGCCAGATACAACACTCCGTCGATGTCGATTCCCGTGCCATTAGCGCCGGAGCCCAGCAGTTGACTCAGCTGGCGGGTCGGCGCCTCGTCGAGATCGCCGTCGGCGAGGAGGGTATCGATGTCTTCGATCATATCGTCGGCGGGGGCTGAATGCATGGTGTGTTTCCTGAGTGAAGACCAAAAATTTGGGATCGCGACGCAAGAATATCGCTCATCGCTCGACAATAGATCACGGAGGGGCCGTCGGCCTGTGACTTGAGTTGATCTGACTACGGGAGGAGAGCGATGGAAGCGACAACGACACAATCTAAAATTGGTAGCCCGTCGACATCGATTCATCAATGGCAATGGGAGGAGTCGCTGCATCGATTGCGTCGCGGCGTCGACGAATCGTTGTACCAACGCCACTGGTCGACGACCGGTGAAAGCGCGATCGATGCCCGGGCTCGCACCCATATTGGCGAGTGGTGCGGCGCCGGTCGCTCGGTCGGAGAGGTCATCGATAGGCCGTCGGTCGTCGACGGATTGGTATGCCGGGCGCTCGAAAAGGGCTTCTGGGATCTCTACGTCATCGAGGGGCAGCGCGACTCGGCGACGTCGGTCCGGCGGCTGCGCGACCAGCGTGGGGTGTCGATAGACTGGCTCGAAGGCCGCCGCTGTCCGCCGCCAAATACGGTGGTCGCCATGCGCGTCGCCGAGTTGAATCCACCGGGGGCGACGGTCTCGACGATGCCCGTTGTATTCGGCGAGGCCGACGGAGCCAATCGGGTGGTCGCCGCGTTGCTCCGGGCCTTTGGAGATGCGCGGGGAGACGACTGGCCGGCCTTTATGCGAGATGTGGGAGGTCGCATTATTCTGGAGTACGGAATTGCCCATCTACAGCGATGTGCCGCCGGGGATGTCGACTGGCGGCGCGAAGACGACTGCAACGCCCGTCTACTTCTGGAACTGGACGAGGTCCACCGGAATCTCGAAGAGGTCATCGACAAGGGGGCACATGTCTGTGACGAGCCGGTAGAACTCGCCGGGGGCGGTGTCGCCACAGTCGACGATATGGCCGGTGGTCCACACGTGGTGCTCTTCGATTCCACGGTCGCCTACCACCGATATTATCGCGGTATGGCGAGCAATGAGGTCTCCGGTGGCGACGAGCATCTGCGGTGTCGAATCCGGCGCCGATGTCCGCGGGAGTTGTCGGATGCGGTCTGCGACCGGGGACTGGAGGCGGGGCTCGATCCACTGAGCGACGGCCTGGTGTGGCTGGAGCGAAGAGACGCCGAAGGGCACCGTGTCGATATTCGAGACGACGATCTGCGGGCGGCCATTGAGGCCTGTCGAATATTGGCCACCGATCGGCGTCGGCGCGTCGCATAAGGGTTAGCCGTCGGCGGGATAGGTGCAGCGAAAACCGACGTCGCTGCGCCGGGCGTCGGCGTCGACATCCTTTCGGACCGTCGTCCTCAGCTCGAAGGGATTGCTCACCCAGCTGCCGCCGCGGACCTGACCGATCATCGGGTCGTTGCCGCGAACCCATTCGGCGACATTGCCGGCCATGTCGTGGACGCCGTAGGGGCTGGTTCCCTCCGGGAAGGCGCCGGGTGGCGATGTCCAGGCAAAGCCGTCGATTTCACCGGCGACGGAGACCCGCATAATGTCGGTTTCGCCCCAGTTGGCGCGGTCGGGCTGCCAGCGATCGCCCCAGGGAAACAGGGGCGCGCCGTCGCCGCGGGCCGCCTTTTCCCACTGGTTGTGGGTCGGCAACTGGCCGCCGCGGTACTCACAGTAATCCTGGGCGTCTTCGCGCTCGACACAGACGACAGGGCGGTCGGCGCTGCGAAGGATGTCAGGAGCGCGAAGCCCGGGTTGAAGTCCGCGGGGCGTCCAGATTGCGCAGTCGCTATCATCGAGGGGGGCGCAGGCGCCGTCGTCGACGCACTGGTCGTAATCCGCATTGCGCACCGGTATGGCGTCGATACGGTAGGCCGGCATCTCGACGGTCTGCTCCGGGTACTCCCCCGACAGCAGGCGCTCTCGATCGCAGTCCTGTTCGGGGTCGTCGTGATAGCGGTAGCAGAAGTCGAGAATAAAGGCCTCGGCATCTTCGCTGAGCCCGCGGCGAAACGGGCCGGCTTCGATGTCGATGATCTTCTCGTCGACGTCGGTGGCGGTGGAGTCCGATTCGGCGCTGCTCTGTCGCTCCAGGTGAAGCCAGCTAAGCCCGAAGACGACGGCGACACAGGCCGCCACGGCTCCGCCGACGGTCCACCGGATGCGGGTGCGCTGATCATCGATGGGAATCCGTCCGGTGGTCGGTTGTCGGGCCACCGATTCATTGCTGTCGGAGGTGGCGCTGACGCCGTCGGATTCGGAGTCGGTGCGGCGATTCGCCGTGTTGTCGTCGGTGTCGGTGGGGACGGCTTTCATCCCCTCGATGACGGTATCGGGACTGTCGTCGGCGTTGCCGGACGGCTCCGTCGACCCGGCGTCGCCGACAGCCCCGTTCGCACCGGTGGTGTCGGAAGTGCCACCGGGGGCCGGGATCATTCGACGGGTCGGGCTCGATGCCGACTCATCGGTTGATGTGCTGTCCTGGGAGCGCTCGGTCCTGGGCGGTCGATTCGTCGATGTCGGCCCGTCGTCTTGGGTCGGCTCCGATGATGACAGGTCCATAATCGGCTCTCGGACCGTCTTCGGCGAGCGCATCCGATAGCCGCAATTTTGACAGAAGGGCGCCGACTCCGGTTGTTCGGTCTCGCATTCCGGGCAGGTTGTGGTCTCGGCATCACTACTCATGGCACACCGGCGGCGGGCTGAAGGACGGGCGGCACATCGATAGTTCTCAATCTCGCGCCGCCAGCGTAGACCGTAGGCTGTCGGTAGGGCAACCCGCGGCGGCGCGGGCTGTTGTCGATCGGCCTTTGACCGGCCTCCACAGCTTGCGTGTGCGGGGGCGACGCTCTACGATGCGAAGCGAAATACAATGGTATTCAGCCGCCGGATGCGTCGTCGAGTAATATTCTCGCGCCGCGGCGTCGGTGGCTCAATCTGTCATGCCGTCCATCTCGTGGCCTCTGCGACCCCTCAGCGGGTTCGGATATCCACAACTCGATTACCGATGACGAGGTCTTTGCGATGAAGCAACTTGCGATTTTATTGGTGACCGCTCTTTTGTCGGCCGGTGTTCTGGTCGGTTGCGACGATGAAACCGACGACGATGCAACCGAAGAAGTCGTCGAACAAGACGACGAGCAGCTCGATGACGACGGCCACGTCGTCGACGACATCGTCGATGCCGATGACGAAGAGGTCATCGACGACGAGGAACACGTCGAATTGGAGGGCGCTCAGTGGCTGGAAAGCGAATTATACGACGTCAAAATCCAGGTGCCCGACGACTGGGAGCTCGGATCGACCAATGACGTCGTCTCGGCGAATGCCCCCGACGGCTCGACGACGGCCATTATCGGTGGATCGGAGTCCGACGAGACCCTTCAGGCGGCCATCGACGACCTCAAAGACGATCTGGAGATGACGGACGTCGAACTCGAGGAGAGCGACCCGACGTCACTCAACGGCTTTCCCGGCCACCGCGGGCGCGGCTCCGGAGTGATCGTCAATGAAGACGATATCGACGAGGAAGTTCAATTTATCGGCTACGCCCTTCGGGTCGGCGACGACAAAAACGTGACACTGATGATCTTTAGCGAGGCCACGATGTACGAAGCCCAGCGCGACATCATCGACGGCATCGCCCACACCATCTCCCGCATCTGATCGACTGCCGCAGCGAACATGCCCCTGCCGGTCGAACCGGCAGGGGTTTTTCGTATCTACATGATATCCCCCGCGACTCGATGATTTTTTCATTATCAGGATAACACGTCATGTCCGAACTCTACGATGAACTCAAAGCCGATATTAAAGACGCCATGAAGGCCCGTGATACCGACCGGCTGGCCACGCTTCGCATGCTGCACTCGAGCATCAAAAATAAGTCCATCGATGTCGGCGGCGAGCTCAGCGACGACGATGTCATCTCGGTGCTGGCCAAAGAGGCCAAAAAGCGGCGCGAATCTGCGGAGGCCTTCGACGACGGCGATCGCCCGGAGTTGGCTCAAAAAGAACGCGACGAATTGGCGATCATCAAGGATTATTTGCCGGAACCACTCAGCGATGAGGAGGCCGCCGAATTGGTCGACCAGGTCATCGAGCAGACCGGGGCCGAAGATCGCAGTGATATGGGCAAGGTCATGGGCGCTGTCGTCCCCCAAATCAAGGGGCGGTATGATGCCACGGACATCAAAGATATTGTCCTCGACAAACTGGGTTAATTCGCTGGGGATTACGACGAGCGCCGGGGGCATCGGGGTGCCGTCGGCGTGGATCATCGGTGAGGTCGACAATGTTCAAACTCAAGGCGAAATTGCTGGTCCTCACCGTCAAGGCCGTGTTGACGGTGCTCGTCGTGTTGGTGCCGCTTCTGGGGGTATGGTTTGCCTCGTCGCTGACTGCCTACTTTAACGGCCCGATTTGGCTGGCGCTCATCGCCGGCCTGTTGTTTTTTCCGGTCCTACCGCTTCTGTGGGACTGGCGGGCGACGGTCAAGTGGAGACAAAAGCAGGACGATCGCGACGATGAGCCATCGGTCGAATCGGGGCTCGCCGACACCGACGATCCGCCGTCGGGGCGGATTCTCGTCTTCTGGGACCGGCTGATTTTGCGGACCCTGGCGGTCAATCTGGCGCTGTTGGTGGCGCTGGGCTGGTTTTTTCCGCAGGAGGGGTTTACGGCGCTGTCGGCGCGCGGTGACTGGATGCTCGACAACGCCGAAGGGGCTTGGACTGAACCGGTGGAAGACGCCATATTTGCCACCGCCGAAGGGTTGGAATTTCTACATTTGGCGGCTCACGACAATCCCTTTGAGGAGTACGCCGATGAAGAGACGGTCATCCCGGAGTCCACCGACCGGGGCAGATTTGACGAGAGCGATGATGGCGACGAACCATCGCCGGCCGACGGCGATGACGAGCAATTTCGCCGGGGCCCGATGGCCTGGCCGCCGCCCGATGAATTGCATCCCGTGGTCGACGAGATTCCGGCCTCCGAGGAGACGAGCATCGAGTCGGTGGCCGAGTATATCGCGGCCCGCGAGGACGATCCGTTCTACCGGGTCAAGGCACTATTTGATTACGTCGTCAGTCGGGTGGAATACGACGTCGAGTCACTTCGAGGCGACGATCGGGCGCCCCAGGATGCGCAGACCGTCTTTGAGACCCAGATGGCGGTGTGTGCCGGTTACGCCCGCCTGCTGATTGCACTGGCGGAGGTCACCGGTGATGAAATCGTCTACATCACCGGTGTGTCGCGCGACAATCAGGGCGAGATTGGAGGCGGCGGCCACGCCTGGAACGCCGCCAAAATCAAGGGCGACTGGTATCTCTTGGATCCGACCTGGGGCGCCGGCCATGTGGGGGACGAATTTAATCGGAAGTATAATCCGGTCTATCTTTTTACGCCGCCGGAAGTGCTCATCAACACCCACTTTCCCTCCGAGGAGGCCTGGCAGCTTCTGGAACGACCAGTAAGCCGAAGCCAATTTGTCCGCCAGCCGGTGTTGCGGGCCGCCTTCTTTTCGAATCGGCTAGACCTGATCGAGCCGACGCGCTCCCAGCAGCGCGTCGGCGATGAGGCCCGAATTGTCGTCGACAATCCCGCCGGGCTCCATCTTCGGGGCAGATTGGTCAACGACGCCGGTGTCGACAAGCGCTGTGATACCACTGATAAAGGCGACGACCGGACGGCTGTGAGCTGTGATATTCCGGACTCCGGAACCTACCACGTCCAGCTATTTGGAGGAGAAGAGCGCTTCGAGACAATGTCGCTGTGGGGCCAGATCGAAGTCCACGGCGGTTAACTCGAGTCTCTTGCGCTGTAGTTCCGCAGTTGATGGGCGCCCAGCCAGAGCGGGAGGGTCAGGGCCGCACAGCCCACTGAAATCGCCGGCAGCAGCACCGTCATCGGAATGATATCGGCCAACACGCCGGCGATAAATCCGCCGATGGCCGTCAACCCCGTAAATAGCAGGCTGTAAATGCCGAGCAGACGTCCTCGAAACGCGTCGGGCGTGGCCTGCTGAATGACGACGGTGACCAGTGAGATGAGAATCCCCATCGCCGTCGACGCCACAAAGAGGCATATCGCTGAAACCAGGGCCGGTCCCAGGGCTACACCGAGGCTGATGAGAGCACCGGTTGTGGTACACGCCAGTAGCCAGATCCCGAGGTGTTCACTGCTTCGGATGCGATATGAGAGTGCGGTTCCGACGACGACACCGGCACCCAGAACCCCCATGTAGATGCCCTGCCACATCTCATCGAGTTCCAGGACACTGGCCGCCAGATCGGGAATCAGGACCTGAAAGGGGCCAAAGAGCAGCATACAGGCCAGGCTCAGCAACAGCAGGAGCTGTAAAATGACGGGGTAGTTGCCGAGCAACTTCAGGAGTTCGGTGACATCGCCGCGAAGGCCGGCGGCTGCTTTGGGTCTTGCGGTGGTGCCGGGGTCGACATCGCCGAGGCGAACCAGCCCCATAAGCATTGCCGCAATCGCCAGCAGCGCCATGACGCCAAAGAGTGCCGGCCAGTCGAGAATCGGTCGAAGCAGTCCCACCGCGATCGGCGCCAGGGGATAAGTTGCGGAACTGACAAGGGTCACCGAAACGGTATCGCGCCCCAGGTTTTCCCGGGTCGCCATCGTCGACAATACGGCGTAAAACGCCGGCCTCAGCGCAACAAAAAAGCTGCCGTAGACCACGACGGCACCGACCATCAGCGCCGCCATCATCCCCGGCGCGTCGGTGCCGGCGAATCGACTCAGCACGGCGACCACTGCGATGCAGACGCCAATGGCCATCATCGTCGCAATCAGAACCCGGTCTCGTCGGACCCGGTCGAGGATGATGCCGGCCGCGATACTGAGGACCACGGTCGGCCCGTAGACGCCGAGGTGAAATAGACCGGCCAGCATCCCGCTGGTCCATTCCTGAAAGCCAAAGAGCACCACGGCGTACACGAACATGCGGTGCGCAAAAAAGATCAGAAAACAGGATAGATAAAAACGAAGCAAAATCAGTTCCGCTGCTTACGAGGCCGTCGGTGTCTGGCCCTGGAGGGCGATGGCTCGCTGCTCATCGCTGAGGCCGTCTTTTTCGCCGTTGAGCTGGGACATAATATCGGTATTGAAGAATTCGTCGTGCAACTCCCGGGGCACCAACTCCCGGATATCGGCGTGGTACTTCGGCAATTCGTACCAGGGGACCGTAAAATTGAGATGATGCTCGAAATGCATGGTGATATTCATCGGCATCAGCAGGCGACGGAGCGGAAAGAAACTGCTGCGGGATCGAAGATAGGGGTTTTCCTCAAAGGCGATCTCGCCACCGTGCTCCAGAGCGCCCTTGATCTGGTTGAGGGCCGTCAAATTTTGAAGTCCCAATAGCAGGGCGACGGGAACGGTCCAGGAGACAAAGATTCCGCCGACGACAAACAGGGTAATCCAGATGGCGAAAAAGGCGATTTTGGGCATTGTTCCCGTATGGGATGTGCGCTCGACGTCGTCGTTCATGAATCGATGGACGTAGGCATAGCCGGGAATGAACATTAGCTTGAGCACGGTCTTGAATAACCGGGGGCCGGTCGTCCGGTTGTATTGCTGGGGGTCCTCTTCTTCGATGGGTCGGACGTGGTGTTCGAGATGTCCGATTTCCCAGTGTTTGTGGTAGTCGACGGCCAATAAAAAGCAGACGGCCCAGCCAAAAATGCGATTGAATCGCTGGGCGCGTTTCTTGTCACTGGAGATGACAAACATCTTGTGGGAGGCCTCGTGGACGACGAGGACAAAGAGGCTAAATAACAGCAGGCCGAAGGCCAGTCCGGCCAGCGGAATATACAGCCAGGGCGTGATGAGGCTCCCGGCCATAAAAATGGCGGCAAAGAGGCCCACGAAGAGTGCGGCGAGCCCGCCGTTGATGGTGTTGTGAATCCAGGGGTTCTTTTCGCGGTGATGGTATTTCGCGCCGCGTCGAATCGCTTCGCGAACCCAGGGGATTCGTCGTTGGTTGCTCATCGTTCGTGTCCTTACAGCTACAGTATTTCCACTCCGTCATTGGCGACCCGTCTCCGGTGCTGTACTTGCGACAAGATTCCGAGCTAACTGCTCAGAATTCATCGATCAAATCTCAGTAAAAAGAGACGCGCAGAGCGCCTTCAGTGGATCCATTTTGGGACAAGAGGGGCCCGTCGTTGTGGAGTGTCGGGGTATTTAGTCTCGTAAAAATGTCTGTATTCCAATAGTCGAGCGAAGTTGGTTTGCCATCGAGAAGTTGCCACAACACAGCGTAGTATACGCTGACCCAACCGCGAGCAATGGGGGGGGAGTGTTGTTCCAATTCTTCACGTCACAGAAACCGGGTTGACGTTACATGGCGTTACGGCGTATGACAATGGTCAGCACACCGCATCATGGTCGAGATGGCGGGGTCATCAATCCAGGTCTCGAAAGCGGCGTTGTTGCCCGGCGTTTCCTGGTGATTTCTGTCGAATATCTGTGATCTGTACTGGTGCGTTTTAGTTCTGGTTGGCCCCACGAGGGATCGGATACCGACCTCTTGCTGCACAGTGGGTAGAATCTTCGAAGTACGAACTGTGAGAAGTCTCGATGTTAAAGAAAGTTCTGCGTAATCTGGAAGAGATCATTCCCGACCAAAAAACTCATGTCAGCGATGGCGAGACGAGGTTTGTTCCACCGCCACCTCCGTCGGGGGATGAAGACGATGTCGAAAATATGTGGGGTTGGGGCTTTGAGGATAGCCAATTTCGGGTCACCGATGACGGACATGTGGTGCTATCCGGTGACCGCTATTCGATCAGCGGCGTCGAGATGCCGAATCTTCTGCCCTGGATGAGTGACGTGCTGCGCTCCGAGCTGGGTCCGGAGCAGTCCGTCGAACCGCCTCGTGATCCGGAGGTTCCGGAAGTGACGGATGCCCCGGAGTTGTACGCCGCCATCGAAGAACACTTCGGAGATGAGCAGTGGAGTCGCGATGATACCGAGCGCCTCCAGCACGGTCACGGCCAGACGCAGGAAGAAATCTACGCCATCAACTTCGGCGATGGATTTTCGCGAGTTCCCGACATCGTCGTCTATCCCGGGGAACACGAGCAGGTCGAAAAACTCGTCGAATTGGCGGATCGCTTCGATGCCGTCGTCATTCCCTATGGCGGAGGGACGAGCGTGACGGAGGCGCTCCGGTGTCGAGAGGACGAAGAGCGGCCGATTGTCTCCGTCGACATGAGTCGAATGAATCGCATCCGCTGGATCGATCCCGTCAATCGCATGGCCTGTATCGAAGCCGGTGCGGTGGGCCGTCACATCGAAGACCAACTCGGCAATTACGGATTTACGACGGGCCACGAACCGGACAGCCTGGAGTTTTCGACGATCGGTGGATGGGTCGCCACCCACGCCAGTGGCATGAAGAAAAATAAATACGGCAATATCGAGGATATTGTCGTCGACATGAAGGTCGTGACCCCCCAGGGAACGATTGAAAAAAAGACGGCGGTTCCGCGGGAGTCGACCGGCGTCGACCCGATGCTGTGGATGTTCGGCTCCGAGGGCAATCTCGGCATTGTCACCGAAGTGGTGGTCAACCTCCACGAAGTTCCCGAGTGTCAGCGCTTCGGGTCCGTACTCTTTCCGAGTCTCGAAGAGGGATTCGCCTTTATGTACGAGCTCGCCCAGAGCGGTTGCGTGCCGGCCAGTGTGCGGCTGATGGATAATACGCAATTTCATTTCGGACAGGCCCTCAAGCCCGAAAAGGAGCGGCTGGAGGCGCTCAAAAGCAAGCTCGAGACCCTCTACATTACCCGTCTCAAGGGATTTGACCCCGAAACGATGGTGGCCGCCACCCTGTTATTTGAGGGGCGTAAACAACAGGTGGAGCTGGAAGAAGAGACGGTCTACGACATCGCCGAGCGCCACGGCGGGGTGCCGACGGGGGCCGAAAATGGGCGGCGAGGCTACGAATTGACCTTCGGGATTGCCTATATTCGGGACCTCGTATTTCGCCAGAATATGGTCGCCGAATCCTTCGAGACCACCGTCTCCTGGAGTCAGGCCCTGCAATTAATTGAAAACGTCAAACGCCGCACTCACCGCGAACATCAGCGCCGGGGATTGCCGGGACGGCCGTTTATCACCGGCCGCGTCACCCAGGTCTACGAATCCGGTGTATGCGTGTACTTCTATCTCGGATTTTACACCCGGGGTGTAGAGGCACCGGACCAGGTGTTTCACGACTACGAAGCGGCAATTCGACAGGAAATCCTCGATTCCGGCGGCTCGCTGTCACATCATCACGGCATCGGCAAATTGCGCGAAAAATTTATGAATCAGGTGCTCTCGGAAGCCGGCTTGGAGTCCAAAGAGCGGCTAAAATCGGCATTGGATCCGGATAATATATTCGGGGCCACCAATCAAAATGTGGGACGAGGAATCGAGCAGTGAATACCATACAGGGGTTGGCGACGAAGGAGACGACGAGTCGCGTATTTTTGACCGGTGCCACCGGTTTTGTCGGCAAGGTGGTATTGACGGAGTTGATCCGGCGTCGGGAGGAATTGAATCTCGACGAAATTTTCGTGTCCATTCGCGACAAGCGCGGCAAGACGGCGCAGCAGCGATTTGCGGATGTCATCGAAGACTCCCCGGCGACGGAGCCACTCGACGAGGGATGGCAAAAGATGTGTACTGTCGTCGCCGGTGATCTGGCATTGCCGAGCTGCGGGATGGAGCCCGACGATGTGCGACGGGTCACCGAGAATACGACGCATATCATTCACTGCGCAGCCAGCGTCGACTTTGATTTGCCGGTGGCCGACGCCGCAAGACCCAATATCGATGCCGCCCTCAACGTGCTGAAATTGGCGGGAAGTTGTGTGAATCTGGAGGCCATGGTCTCGGTGTCGACGGCCTATGTCACGCCCTTTGAGGACGAAGCGATTCCCGTCGAGGAGCGACCGGTCTCTATGCCGCGGTCGGCCGAACACTACTATCGCTCCATCAAGTCCGGTGAGCGAAGCGAAGCGGAGATGCTCGAGGAGTCGGGTCATCCCAATACCTACACATTCACCAAGTGCGTCAGTGAACATCTATTGATGGAGCGCTGCGGTGATGTGCCGCTGCGGATTGTACGACCGTCGGTCATCGCCGCCTGTCGACGCCGCCCCCATCCGGGCTGGATCGACAGTATGGCGGCGTATACCGGATATCTGTCGTTTGTTGGACTGGGACATATTCAGGCATTTCAGTTCACTCCCGACAATCGCCTGGATGTCATTGCCTGTGATGATGTCTGTGATCGGATTATTGGCGCCGGCTTCACCGAGGAGGAACTGGAGTCCGGAGACGGCGAAGTGCCGATTATTCACGCGGTGACGGGTCGAGAACAGGCTTCACGCCTCGATCTGGGCACGAAGATCGCGGTGGAGTTCTTTTCGGAACATCGGGTGGCATCGCCGCCGCGAGTCGAGTTTATCGGCCGCCGGGAAGACGGTTTTGAGAAGGCGTGGTGGCGTCATCAGAAGCTGCCGTACCTCGCCAAGGATGCCCTTCTCGGGGCTGTGGGGGCGAAGCGACCGCGTCGGCTACTGGCGAAGGTCTATGACAACGTGGAGTACATGAGTCAGGCCTTTGAGTATTTTTCGACGAATACCTTTGATTTTCGCTCGCGCTGGCCTCTGGAACGCGATTTTGATCCCGTCGAATACAATAAGACACTGGTTCGCGGTATCTTTGAGTTTTTGCTCAAGGGCGATGAATCGGAACTGGTGCTC
This sequence comes from uncultured Bradymonadales bacterium, assembly GCA_964446725.1. Lineage (GTDB taxonomy): Bacteria > Myxococcota_A > Bradymonadia > Bradymonadales > Bradymonadaceae > SLJM01. The sequence continues at coordinate 16,266 of CAYUPT010000003.1, forward strand.
GCCGGTCGCAGAGACTGGGATCAGCGCAGCGATCTGGCGGTGGTCAATCAAAATCCGGAGGGCAACGAGTCGATCCGGACGCTGGCCTACGTGCTTCGAAAATTTCTAAATCGCTGCGCCGAACGCGTGACCTTTAACGGGGCATCCTTTCGGAGCGCCATGGCGCAAAAGCCGGAGGATGCGGTGACGGTCATCGTGCCGTCCCATCGCAGTTTCCTGGATTTTCTGCTCTGTTCGTATCTCTTTTTTGTGCGCCCCGAATTGGGAGTGGGACTGCCGCATATTCCGGCGACCAATGATTTTGAAGATGTGGCGATCGTCAACTGGCTCTTTGAGCGGGCCCGGGCGTTTTACATCGAGCGCGACGCCGGATGTGCGAGAGAGCAACTGAACGCAAAAATTCAGCGCATCGTCGATGACGGCGAATCGTTGATGTTTTTCCCGGAGGGTACGCGCAGTCGATCGCGGCGTTTTCTGGCCCCGCGCCGGGGATTGCTCCGGGCCCTCGGCGAGTCCGGAAAAGATTGTCACCTCCTGCCGGTGACATTGACGTTTGACCGGGTTCCGGAACAACGGGCCCTGGAGTTAGAACTTCGAGGCGATTCCAGGCCGAAGTTCAGTCTCACGGGACTGACCAGGTGGGCTGTCGACGCGCTGGGCAACGAACTCGATATCGGTCGCATTCACATCGATTGCGCAGCGCCGATTTCGATGACGTCCGACAGCGATCCGTACCAGGTGGCCGATTCCATTGCATCGGCCCATCAGCGCCGGATGGCGGTGTCGATGTTTCATCTTCGGACCTTCGTTGAGACCGCGTCGTTGGGCACCGAGATCGATGTCGACTGGCTCGCCGATGCCATCGAGGCTCGCGGAGGACGCGTTCTTTCGAGCCGGCTTTCGGCAGCGACAGGGGAACCCCTGTTGGAGCGCTCGCTGCGCTATCACTGGATGCACCGTTTTTACGGCGACGCCCGTCAACTGGCCGGCAGCCACCCTGTCGTCGACCATCAGATCGAGCGCAATGGATACGCGTCGGTGGTAGCACCGAGTCTCGACGAGGAACATCGGCATCGCGTTGCCGCTGTCGTCGCCGCGCTTTTTGAGCCGGTGGCCCACCACTACATCGTTGTCGCCAAGTGGTTTCATCGAAACGGAGCGCCCGATAAGCCGGTAGATCCCGAGACGTTCTTGAAGGGGGACGACGAGCTGTTTTTGCCCTACCTTTGCGCCGCGTTAGATTTTCTCGAACAACGAGAGATCCTTCGGGTCGCCAGAGGGGAGCGAAGCTACATGCCGGGAGTACAATTCGACGCGTTGGCTGACGTCATCGCCGAGCTTCAGCAACCGGTGGTTGCCAGAGAACGCGTGGAGTCTTCGGCACTGGAGAGTGCCGCGGAGTAATACGCTTGACGCGGAAGTTGTCCGCCGTAGGCTGTGCCGCCGGTTGATTGCCAATTTAAATGGCAATGTGGGACCGGAATTGCGCCGCCGCGAGTGCAGTTGCCATGAATTAGTTAGCCCCGATTATTCATGACCCATCTACTGCGGCTCATCAGCGACGAGATCCCTTTATCTCACTCCTCGACGATGCTCTGCATCGCCTGTGGGGCTCGATTTCGGCCTCTCATCGCTGATTTTGCCTCGTTACGATATTTCATGAATAATGCGGGTTAGTCGATGGGTACAACAATGAATAAATCGATTTTGATCACCGGTGCCACCGGTTTTGTGGGACGTCATGTCCTGGAAGCCATGACCGACGATGACGGCAACTGGGAAGCGACGGCCCTGGTCCGAGATCCGGCGGTCTGGGATAGCTATTCGTGGACGGACCACATTGTCGACACGAAGGTCGTCAAAGGGGGACTCGACGATGCGATACGCTGCCAGCGAGACGGAGCGTTTGACGGAGTGGACACCATTTTCCACCTGGCCGGTGTAGTCGAGCACAGCCGGTCGAACCCGGCTCCGATGTATTCCACCAATGTCGACGGAACACTGGCCATGGTCCAGGTTGCGGCGGCGACCGATAGTCGGTTGGTGGTGATGTCGACGTCCGGTACTGTGGCCTGTTTTGAACACGACGGCGTCGCCGGCGATGAACAGGCGCCGTTTTGCGATGATGTCGTCGCCGACTGGCCGTATTACACGTCCAAAATAGAGATGGAACGGCGGGCTCGACAGATGGCCGACGAATTGGGCGTGGAATTGGTCTTTATTCGACCGCCGATGTTATTTGGCCCTCGTGATCACCGCTATCGATCGACGGGGATTTTGTTGAAATTCCTCCGCGGAAAAATTCCGGCAATGCCCAATGGGCGGGCGGATTTTACCGATGTGCGCGATGTCGCCGGGGCACTGCTTCGGGTGGCCGAACTAAAGGAGCCACGCGGCATCTATCATCTGCCGGGTACCGCGATTTCGGTCGATGAGTTATTTCAGATGGGCAGTCAGGTCTCGGGTGTGGAACGGCCGCGAACCGATATATCTTCTGGACTGCTATGGGGGCTGTGCAAGGTCAACGACCGACTACAGCGGGTCTGGCCCGATATTCCGACGCCCAATACACCGGACCCGGTGTACGTCGAAATGGCCTCTCATTACTGGAATTGCACATCACTGTGGGCTCAATCGGAGCTCGGATTCGAGCCCCGTCCCCCGCACCAGACCCTGGCCGATACACTGCAGTGGCTAAGTTCGAATGCCCCGTAGGCGGCGAATTGGCGATCAGTTCACGGAAGCCAGAAGTCGAATTCGCCGAGCAGATTTCCGCTGTCGGCCGGCAAGTCGATGAGATCGTTTAAGACGGCGGCGAAGTCCTCGACGTTGTCGCCGCAGGCGGCGCCGCCGGGATCGTCGGCGTTGTCGAAGCCCTCGGAGAGCCGACCGATTTCAAAGTCATTGTCGACGGTCAAAAAGAGCCGGTCGTCGGCATCGTAAGGTACGCCCTCGACATTGTTGGGTCCGCTTTCGCCGGTGGTCAGCTGCATTGCGATCGGGTCGTGGAGGTACTCACCGACCTGGTCGTCGTTGGTATCCGACTGGGGACTGGTGACGTCGCCGCCCCAGGCTCCCGTAAATTGACAGTCGTTGTCGCCGGCGCGGGCACCGAAATCGACGGGAAGCAAAATCGTCTCGGCGGTGCCGCCCAAAAGGAGGCGGAGGTCGATATCGATGTCGAGCTCACCGGTGATAAAGTCGACGTCGCCAGCGATATCGTCGAAAATCCACTCGAAGTCCACCTCCACTTCGTCGACGAAGTCATTGATGTCGCCATCCTGGTCGTCGACGGTGATTTCGACGTCGGGAAATGAGATGTCGTCGACGGTGACGTCCAGCGCGCCAGTGGCGATGTCGATGCCGACGTCGGTGATGCGAAAGCAGTCGCCGTCGGGGTCGAATTCGACGTCGATGTCGTCATTGCCGACGTTGATATCTTCAGCCTCGAATGAGCCGTCGCTTTGCTCTTCGCAGCCCGGAAGCTCGAATTCGAGGAGGCCGTCGGTGGTTTCGTACTCGAAGTCCAGATAGCCGCCGTCGACGATAAAGTCCGTCTGGCGCAGCCAGTCGATGCTCACGTCCTGGGCATTGAATCCATCGGCGACGGTGACTTCCAGTACGTCGTCGCCGCCGGTGCCGTCGATCTCGTAGTTCGGCTCCAGCCCCGGGGCCTCCAGGCGCAGGTCGTAGTCCCCGCTTTCCAGGCCGGTGATTTCGTAGTTGCCATTAACATCGGTGATTCCGCTGTCGACGAGGCTGTCAGAGCCGGCTTCAAAGGCCATGACTTCCACGCCGTCGAGGCCGTCGCCGTTGTCCGTGTCGTCGACACTGCCCGCCAAAATAGTCGGTCCGTCGGCATCGCCGACGAAGACCGTCGCCGAGTCGGAGTCGTCGTCGCCGGCGACAACGGCGTCAAAGGTCCCTTCGTCGTCACTGTCGGTCTGCCACTGAAGAGTGGTGGAGTCCGAGGTGTTGGCATCGACGTCGACATCGACGGTGTTCTGCTGGACGCCATCGATGTCCAGCGTCAGTTGTTGGCTTATGGCGTCGTCGGTGTTGTTGATCGCCGTGGTGACCAATTCGATGACGTCGCTCGGTGCGGCGTCCAGGGTGCTGGCGCTCTGGTCGATGACGATGGCCAGGGGGACCTCGGTGTCGACATCGCCTTCTTCGACGGTCACCGTCGCACTGTCGCTGTCGTCGCGGCTGGAGACGGTGGCACCATAGGTTCCGGCGTCATCGATATCAGTCGTCCACTCAAAGGAGAGCTCCTCCGTGGATTCGGCGTCGATGAGGACATCTTCTCGGGTCTCTTCGTAGACGCCGCCGATATCGATGTGGATATCCTGCTCGTCATCGATGGTATCCTGGTTTTCGACGGCGACATCGATGATGACCGTCTGGCCCTCTTCGACGTCCAGAGTGCTAGTCTCCGTGTCGATGGTGACGCCGAAAAACGGGGATTCCGGCGGTACATCGATGAGGACGCAATCGATGCTGATATCGTCGACATCAGTACCATCGACGACACCGGTGCCATCGATGACGTCGCAATCGTGTTCGGCCAGTGGCTTCTCGATGGTCACGTCATATTCGTCGCCGTCTTCCAGTCGTTCGGAGAACGTAAATTCGCCGACCTCGTCGAGTGTCAATTCGTCGTCGCCATTTCGCACAACGACGTCGTCGTCGGCCAGTAGGTCTTCATCGTCGACGCGCAATTCACCGCCCACCGTATAGGTATCGGATTCTCCGACGTTGAGATCGTTGTCGGGTGTTTCGATATCGTCTTCGCCACAGCCGGCGACGGCCAATAATGCAGCCAGAAGCGTCAGCGCCGTGATCTGTTTTGCGAAAATTAGTCCTGATATTCGTCGATTCCAATCCATCGATCCATCTCCATCGTGGAAAAAAGCGGGCGGCACTGTGGTGCGCCGGGCGCGGCCAGAAATCCGTGCGTAATATTCTTTCGTCAGTGTCCCTCAGAATAGCGCCGATGGAGCGCGATGTCTACGCAGACGCGGACGTCGACGCCATTGTCCGTCTGGCCCGGCAAGCTACTGATTTGGCGCGGCCGTGCACGACGCGAAACGCGATTCGTGTGCGTCGAAATCGTCTGTAGATGGGGAAGGGCGGCGGCACAGGAGGTGCGACCGATACTAGAAAAACGGAGAGCGGAGTGCCTCGACGTGTGTGAGTCCGTAGGGATCGCGCCCGGACTACGGCCTGGGGGGAATGCGTCCGACCGTCGAGGCTTCTCCGTCTCCAGAACCCACTTTGGAGGATATGGCGGCCGCCGTCAAGGGGTTTATTGAAATCGGGCGGCGGCCGCCGTCAGAAACGACGGCTCAGCAGTCGTGGTTGTCGACGGCGAGGCCGTCTTCGCCGGATTCGGCGCCCCCTAGCCCACCATCGGCACTTCCACCGCTGGACATCCTGGTATTGCCCGAGGCTTCGATGGAGGAATTGTGGCAGTAGGCGCCGTAGGAGACGCCGCCGGCTCCGCCACCGCCGTGACCTCCATCGGCCCCATCGGCGCCATCGCCGCCGTGCCCTCCGAGTTCATAGTCTTCATATTCGTAAATCCCCTTCCCTGTACGGTACACAGAGGGAACACCTCCTTGAGCACCGTCACCGCCGAGACCGCCGAGTCCTCCAGCCCCGCCGGAACCACCGACGCCTGCGAAAAATCGAGAACCAATGGATGCGATCTCCGAATTGAATACGAATATTCCAAAACTGCCACCCCCGCCACTGCCGCCTTCGCCGCCTTCTCCACCACAACCTCCGGCTCCTCCCCCACCTCCATAGGAGCCAATGATCGATTCGGTGTTTGACCACATGACATTAACACCGCCGCCACCTCCGCCACCTCCTCCGGAACCATCCATTCCATCCTCACCATCTTCTCCATCACCGAGTTGTTTCCATCGTCCATCTACTACTTCTCCAGTCGACGAGCCACCACCACCGGACGTTGCAGAAGGACTGGATGCTCCGTCTTCTCCGTCATCTGCACCAATGTTTTGATGGACGGCGGACTCGGCACCGGGAGAACCGCCAGCAGCGTCCGAGCCGCTCTCGCCCGCCGTCGCCGGTTCATGATTTTGTTCTCCTGTAGACCGGTACTGGCCGAGTCCTCCGTCACCCCCATTGGCTTGTGGGCACTCCGTATTTTCGCCTCCAAATCCTTCCTGGTAACCGTCCTGATCGGCGGTGCTTCCACCAAGGAATTCGTTGGCATCCTTACCGGGCTCACCATCGGCGCCGT
>CAYUPT010000004.1:0-22291 GCA_964446725.1 uncultured Bradymonadales bacterium
GGACTGTTGCGGGTTGTCGCCGCCGTCGGGAAGCCGGGAGATGTCGTCGAGGCGCGGCTGAAGCTCATTCGAGGCCTCGATGAAGCCCGGGCGCGCTCGATGGCACTGGTGGGCCTCGGTGACGACTGGATCGAACAATTCAACGATCCGGGCCGGGCCCTCGATACCTACGAGGAGGCGATGACCGAGTGGCCGGAAAATCAACGAGCCATCTCGCGCATCGCCGATGTCGCCGCCGATATGGGAGATTGGCGCCGAGTCAGTCGCGCCTATTTCACACTTCACGTGTTGAGTGACGACCCGGAGCAAAAGGCAGAATATCTCATCGAGTCCAGCGACGTAGCCCGCAAGGAGTTGTGGGAGCCTGAAAAAGCGCTCGCCGGTTATCGCAACGCCCTGGAGTGGGACCCGACAAGACTCGATGCGTTTACCGCCATTACCTCCATTCTCGTCGATGCTCGTGACTGGGAGAGTCTCGAAGAGGCCTACGTCCAGATCATCACCGCCAACACCGAACGCGACGACGCCGATGCCCAGTTGCTGGGTGTGCTCTGGGAAAAACTCGCCGAGTTGTACAACGACCATCTCCAGCGGGTCGATGACGCCATCTTCGCCTACCAACAGGCGATTGAATACAAGCCAGAGCGCATCGACCTGCGTCGGAGCCTCGTGGAGTTGGCCGAGGAGCGGGAAGCCCACTACGAGGTGGCCTCCCGGCAGTTGCGCATCCTCATGGAGGAGCAACCCCAGGAAAGTCAGTGGATCGATCGACTGGGGCGCGTCTATCTGCGCCGCGAACAGGTCGATCGCGCCTACTGCATGTTTCGAGCACTGCGGGCCGGAGGCCATTCGCTGGACACCAAACCGGCGCAATTTCTGGAGCGCTTCGACCGGGGGATGGCGCCGACGGTCGACGGACAGATCAATCCCAGTATGCTCAAGCGCTTTATCTTTTCGCAGGATATGAGCTCGACGCTCAATAACTGCTATTCGCTGCTCAAACAGGGGCTCAAAAAATGGGTCGGTGAGAGCCGTCGAAAGCAGGGACTGGGCTGGCGCGACGATGTGGATATGTCGAAACCGCTGGCGTTCGTCAATTTCTACAAAAAGATCGGCGCCGCGCTGGGCTACATCGACCTGCCGACGCTGTGGCGAAAAGAAGACCAGCGCGGATTGGTCAACGGAGCGCTGGCCAAGGGAGGACTGATCGTCGGTGACGAGTTGCTCGGTTCCGGCGAGGAACGCTACATCGCATTTTCCGTCGCCAAACAGCTATTTCTGTACCTCGACCCCTTCTACCTGGCGACGATTCGATCTCGTAGCGACCTCAAGGCCTTCTTTTTGTTGGCCGTCGCACTGGTTCGACCGGAGACGGGCCTCAGCGATCAGTTTCAGCGAGAAAAAACCTACAAGAAGGCTTATAAGTATCTTCGAAAGGGGATCAAAGGCGAAGACCGCCGGGAGTTGGAGCGCTGCGTCCAGGAGTTAACCCGCGATGGTGATGATGTCGATATCGGCCCCTGGCTGGAGTCGATTGAGGACTCGGCAAATCGCATCGGGCTGCTGTTTAGCGATTCACTTCAGGTCGCCCGCCAGTGTCTGGAGGATGAGCGCGATTCGATCAGCAATCGGTCGGTGGAGGTCCGCTTCCAGAAATTGGTCGACTATTCGGTGAGCGAGCGATATCTTTCGCTGCGCTCGCAATTGGGCATCGAAGTCGCTTGATGTCGACTCGCAACTGCGCCGACACAGAGTCAGAAAAAAAGGGGGGAAGCGGCGACGACATCGGGCCGAAGCGGTGGTCGGTTACTCGAGCGGGCTGCAGATCAGGGTGATGCTGTCGACGAGTCGCCCGGCGCCTCCTTTGATGCCGGTGGCGACGTGGCCGTCGGGACAGTTGATTTCGTAAGATGTTCCACCGGTGCCACCGGCTTCGTCATCGGCGGTTCGCGCCGGACTACCGATGGTCGGCCCCGAGGTCGCGGCGTGGGCGTCGGGATCGGCGATGTGTTCGCCCAGCCGTTGCATCGCCAGATTGGCCATATCTTCGATTTCTTCGGCGGTCATTCCATCCAGGGCCTCCGCGTTTTCGGCTATTCGGGCGCGCTCGGCCTCGGCGGCGCGATCCGCCACGTCGGCGTGCGACAGGCGCTGTCTTGAATCGGGTTCGGCGACATCGGATCCGCCGGGGGATTCGACGATGATCTGGTCACGCAAAATTTCGTCCTGGCCGTCGAGTTCGATGCCGATCCAGCGCTCGCCGCTCAATAGATGTTCTCGCAGTGGCGAGGACTCGCCGAGCGTCACCTGGTAGCGGCCGTCGACGACGGAGATGAAGTGGTCTTCGCTCCACAGTGGCTGAGCAGACATGGCACCGCGATAGAGGCGAAATGTCAGTGGAAAGACGCCGCTGACGGGCTGACCGGCTTCGTTCTGGAGGACGCCGCGGTAGACGACGGCGATACCGTCGGGCACCGGCACGGCGTCCGGTTCGCCGTCGTTTGCAGCATCACCGGTGTCTTCGCCGGACGGCGACTCCTCGGCGCCGAGCCCGGGGCTAAATGCGTAGAGGCTTACGGCGCCGACGAGAACCGTCAGCGAAAGGGCGATAAACCAGCGAGAGCGATTAGAGGTCATCGGTGGGGTTGGCCGTAATCCTGATATTGATCGTCAATTCGATTTCGGCGTCGCCTGACGGTGGAAAATCCTGTCCCTCGCGAACGACGGGCTGAGCGCGGGGAATCGTGGCGTACTTCATGTCCTTAAACAGCTCCGAGGCCTGCTGGCGGTTGTCGTCCTCAACGTTTGCCCGCTGACTCGGCGAGACGTCGGTGCCGGCATCGACGGAGGGAATCGTCGTCAGCAAAATACTCTCCTCGGCGTCCGAATCCTCGGTGCCCGGAGGGGCGACGAAGATATCGACATCGGGAAGGTCGAAGGTCAGATCGTTGTCGGTGATTTCGTAGTCGATGCTCGTGATTTCCAGGGAGCGCAGCCGGTCTGTGACGTTGGTCAGATTGTCATTGCCGGTGGCCTCGACGATATCGATATCGACGCTGAACTCGACGGGATCGAGGTAGATGTCCTCGGGGGCCGGCTGGGCATCGTCGGAGCAATCGACGTCGCCATCAATCTCACCGGAGCACAATTCGTTGGCGTCCATGTCAAAATCGAAGGGGATGCCCTCTTCGTAAGTCACGGTGGCGACTTCCGAGTCCAGGAGCCCACAGGCCAGCGAAAAGATTCCCAGAATGGCGAGCAGGCTGAGTACAGAGCGTTTCATTGCGAAATCCTAAATCGGGTTCAACGACATCGTCGACGGGAAGATTGCCCCACATTAAGAAGGGATAGCAAAAGAGCCAGCGGTCAACAACTCGGACCTGTTGTGGCCCACCGTTCCAGTCGCGTCGCACACCGCGGTTGGGGAACGGCGATGCATTCGGTACAATCATGGTTCCGAATGATGGAATGACCAACTCGCCCGAGTGATTGAGGACGAAGAGATGACCGACGAGATGGCATCGCTGACCGAGGACGTCATAACCCGGCTGGAGGCCGGGGGCTTCGGGACCGCCGTTTGTGTGCCAGGTGGCTGGGGCAGAGGTGACGGGCAGCGTGGGGTCGAAAAGAGGATCGAAGAACTGGGGCGACATCCGGTCGTCATCGGTACCGCCAGCCGACAGCGGGGCCCGCTGCACGAGGCGCTATCGCAGTGGGTGGAGTCGCACTGTCGCGGGACCGATAAATCGCAGGCCATGCGGCTATTCGACGTGCTGACGATGGCCACCGATATGGAGTCGGAATCGCTGGAGACGGTTGGTCGACGTGAAATGATCGCCGATGCCGTGGTCCGACTCGTCGAAGCCCTCGTCGAGGACCGGCCAGTCGTTATGGTCGTCACCGAGCCCGGGGCCCTCGCCGATGTGGAACGACGGGCCATCATCGCCTTGATGCGACACACTCTGGGGACCCGACTCGACGGCGTCGATCCGGAAGCGAGCACAGCGCCGGACGTCGGATTCGTGTGGGGCGCGTCGCCGGGAGATTGGCCGTGTATCGAGGTCGATGTCGTCGATTGCGACGATACCCGCGTCGACCAGATCAATCGATTTCTCGGTGATGAGGCGGCCGTCGACGGCTTGCTCGATACCAGTGGCGATCCGGAGCGCTTGGACGCACTTCTGGATGCGATGCCGCAGACGATCACCCGGTTGTGGAAGCGCCGCGTCCGCGAGCTCAGCGATGCTCAGCGCAACACCGCGCAGTGTCTCGCCGTCGCCAATGGTCCACTGGAAGTCGGGTTTGTGGATCGGCTGGTCGACGATTCGGCGGTCGGTCAGGTCCGAGCGCTCTGCGAGATGGGGATTGCCCGCCGCGAGATGAATGGCGGCGCTGCCGAGGTGCAATTGGTCAGCGACGAGATTCGAGAGGGCATTCTGGAGACTGTCGACGACCGCCGGAGACGGCAGTTACACCGGCGTTTGGCGGAGACCGCTGTCGAGACGGCCCGCAGTGATCGGGCGTTTGTGGCCCGTCACGCACTGGCCGGAGGCGACGAGGTGACCGGCGTGGCACACGGGCTTCCGGCGGTGCGGCGTCTTCTTCGGCGCGGCCGATGGGAATCGGCCGACGAGCTACTCGAACACCTGCGAGATGTCGATGATCTCGAGGAGAAACAGCGTCGCCAGGTTCTGGAATTGAGTCTCCGACTCGCCGAGGCGAGGGGCGCCTGGAAGAGAGCACTTTCGGTTGCCCGGCGCCTGCGAGCGCTGGACGACGATGCGGAAGCCAGTGCGGCGATGACGCGCCGTATCGCGACTTGTTTGACGCGCATCGGTCGCAGCGACGAAGCTCGAGAACAATTCGAGGCGGCCCTCGACGACATCGGCGAACTCGGCGACGAAGTCGCACACCAGCGCGCCTGGTTGCTGCTGGGGCTGGGGCGTCTCGCCTATCGACAGGGCGACTACGAGGCGGCGCGCGACCGAGTCGTCGAAATTCGCGAGGTCCTTGCCGGCGACAGTCGACAGGACGCCAGGGAGGAACTCGATACCGAATGTCGCCGGCTTCTCGGCAAGGTGGCGCTGTATCGAGGCGAACTCGACAAAGCTCAGCGCCATTTCGAGCACAATGCCGCTCGCGGTCGCCAGATCGGCGACTCGTCGGTGGAGCGACGCGCCGAGATCAACCTCGGTGTTGTGGCCATCCAGAAACGGAATTACGAACAGGGGGCGCAGCGGCTTGAGCGCGCGCTGGAGCATGCCGGATTGCCCGGCGAATCAGCTCGTATGCACTGCTGGCTGAACCTGGGCATCGTCGAGCAGCGGCGCGGCGACTTTTCGGCGGCCCTCGAGTACTATCGACGGGCCCTTCGAGAGGCCAATCGGCGCCGCGATGAGCCGGCCTACGAGGTGGCGGTCCACAATTTGACAACCCTTTATCAGGATGTCGGAGCCTTCGAGACGGCGCGGGCGCTGATGGAACAATTTCGCCGCCGCCGCGCTGCCATCGACGATCTCGAGACACCACAACAGCAGACCTTTGCCAGCCGCTGGGTCCCGATGGTCGAGGCCCAGATGCTGCTCGATGAGCGCCGGCCCGAAGAGGCACTCGAGACGCTGGAGCGGGCGGTCGACGAACTGGGTGACGAGCGTCGGCTGTACACTGCCGAAGTCGAGTTGCGCTTTGCCGACGCCTACCTGGGAATCGATGATCCCGACAGCGCACGAGACGTCCTCGATGACGTCGACGTCGAATCGGCATCGAATCCACAGGTCGAGGTCTTGTATCGATATTTGACGGCGGTCCTGGCGCGCCGCGAAGGGGACGGACCGAAGCTGTCGACCTGGCGTTCGATTGTCGAGGATTTGGCCTCGCTCGGGCTGTACCAGGACGGTTTGGCAGCGCGCGTCGAGTGGGCACAGGCCCTGTTGGAGTCCGGCGACGACGACGGGGCGATTCGGGTTGTCGATCGGGGAATCGAGAATTTTCGACGGCGCGCCGAGCAGGTCCCGAAGCGATTCGAGGACGCCTTTTTTGCGATCCCGGTTCACGCGCGGCTCGTGGAGCTATTCGATCGTCTTCAGACCGGCGATTTGCCGGACTCACTGCAGTCGTGTCGCGCAGTCTGGAAGTCCCCCTCCGGTTCGGCAAATGACGATGGCGGCGGTGACCGCGATGGTGATTCCAATGCGCCGGAAATCGGCGTGGATCGCGATGACCCCGATTATCTCCGGTGGCGCGGGCAGTACTCGGAGATGATCGGTGAAGACCCCGGGATGTTGCAGGTATTTCGATTTATCGACCGCGTCGCGCCCAGTGAGACCACCGTGTTGCTCGGCGGCGAATCGGGGACGGGCAAGGAACTCGTCGCCAAAGCGCTCCACCGACAGAGCCATCGCTGTGACGGTCCCTTTGTCAAAGTCAACTGCGCGGCCTTTGTCGAAGAGTTACTTCTCAGCGAGTTATTCGGCCACAAAAAAGGGGCGTTTACCGGAGCGGTAAACGAGCGCAAAGGGCATTTCGAGCGGGCCGACGGGGGAACGATCTTCCTCGATGAGATCGGCGATGTTTCGCCCAAGACGCAGGTGGCCCTTTTGCGGGTACTGCAGGAGGGGACCTTCGAGATGGTCGGCGGGACGGAGTCGAAGTCGGTAGATGTCCGGGTTTTGGCGGCGACGAATCGCGACCTGGAGGCCATGGTCGAGCACGGCGATTTTCGCCTCGACCTGTACTATCGCCTCAAGGGCTTTCTCATCGAGATGCCGCCGCTTCGGGAGCGGCGACAGGATATTCCGCGGCTTCTGCGCTTTTTCGCCGATGAATTCAGTGGTGAAAAAGCGCCGCCGGAGTTTTCGGAGGAGGCGATTCAATTTCTGTCGCGGTATCGCTGGCCGGGCAATGTGCGGGAGTTGGAAAACTTTGCGCGAAGCGTGTTGCTATTTGCCGACGATCAACAGGTCGGCATGGATGAGATCCTCGAGTTCCGAGAGTTTTTCGCAGCCGGCGGCATCGACGAGTCGCTGCCCGACGTCGATGCCGATGTCGACATTGGAGCCGTGGTCCAACAGCAACCGGAGTTGCAGCCCGGCGTCGTCGGCGATACGGAAGAGGTGCTCGTCGAGGAAATTGTTGCCGACGAGCGCTCGCTGTCCAAACTCAAGAAGAGACTGGAGCACAAGTGCATTCAACGGGCTCTGCGCCAGACCGGTGGCAATATCACCCAGGCCGCCCGGATTTTGCAGATGAAAAGGCCCCGGCTCAGTCAGATTGTCAATGGAGACGACGAATTGTTGGCTCTCAAACAAGAATTGGTAGGATGATGAATATTGCCAAAGAGCATTTCGCCGGAATCGGCATCGCGTTGTTGATCGCCGCGGCATTGGGGGTCGGCTGCGGGGATATGGCGACATTTGAGGAGCCGCAGGGGACGATCGAAAGTAACTCCAGTGCTCTGGTGACGCCGAAGTTCGTCGTCGTCGGATACCAGTCGCTGCCCGAGGAGGTGTCGGTCGACGACTTTGAAGTCGACGTCGGGGACCTGCGCTTATTGGAGGCCGACCCACGGTCCGGGGAATTTGAGGACCCATCGGAATCGGCGATGGCGGCGATGATGGTCACTCTCAATGAGGAGGAATCGAGCCACGACAATGACGGCGGCGATGACCACGGCAATCCGCTTCCGCTGCCCGTCGAACCCGACGATGGCAGTGAGGACGAAGAGTCACAGCGCAACTGGCTGCCGATGGCCGCCGCCGATGTCGGTGAAGACGAGCCGTGTAGTGGGAGTGACGGCGACGATGGGACAGAGCGGCCCGTCATCACCTTTGATATCGGCGCCTGGTACGACGAGACCCGCGACGAGCAGGGGGAAATCTACGGTTCGACGGCAGACGAGGAATTTCAAATTGATGGCGATGCCATCGCCGGCCACAGTTCGGTGATCATGCCCGGGGACGTAGGCCAGTAGATCCGTAGTTGACGGGGTCAGTCCGTCATCCACCGGGCGAATCGATCGGCGGCGGTGTAGGGGTCGACGCGGCCGTCGACGACACTGGCGACCAACTCGTCGAAGCGCGTCGATTGCCCCAGTTCTTCGAATCGAGAATCCAATTCGGTGCGAGCAATCGCGCGAATGAGGTGGGCACTTCGGCGCCGGGAGATCATCTCCGGGTCGTCGGTATCTTCAAAATCTCTGCGCCGCTGAGCGATGGTCTCCAGTAGTTCATCGACGCCACTTCCGTCGGTGGCTGTGGTCGATACGATCGGCGGCCGCTCACGGCGGCCTTCTCCGCTCTGGGCCTGGTTGTGCAGAGCGAGCATCGTCTGGATTTCGCGCCGCAGCCGGTCGCTGCCCGGAAGGTCTGATTTGTTGAGCACAAAGACGTCGGCGATCTCCATCAAACCGGCCTTGTCGGCCTGGATATCATCGCCGAGGCCGGGAACCAGTACGACCAGGCTGGTGTCGGCGAGACGGACAATCTCGACTTCGTCCTGGCCGACACCGACGGTCTCGATAATGATGATGTCGTAGCCCATGGCGTCCATGACCTGGACCATTGCCGGAGTCGATCGCGACAGTCCGCCCATATGTCCACGAGTTGCCACGGAGCGAATAAAGACGCCGTCGTCGCCGGCGTGGTCCTGCATTCGAACTCGGTCGCCGAGAATGGCGCCTCCGGAAAAGGGACTCGTCGGATCGACGGCGATACAGCCGACGGTATCGCCGCCGCCGCGAAACCGGGCGATAAGCCGATTGACCAGCGTCGATTTCCCGGAACCGGGATTGCCGGTAACTCCCAGAATGTAGGCACCACCGGTATGGGGAAAGAGTTGCGCAAGCGCATCGCGAGCCGCCGGAGCGCCGTCGTCGATTAGGCGCATCAACCGCGCTGCGGCCCGAATATTGCCGCCGAGAATTTCATCGCTCAGTGATCCATTCATCAATCAGCCGCCGTTTGTGCTGTATTTATTTCGGCAGGCCTCTTCGACGAACTCGATGACCTCCGAGGTGTCGGTGCCGGGCCGGAAAATCGCCGTGACGCCGGCGTCCTGCAATTTCGGGATGTCATCTTCGGGGATGATGCCACCGCCGAATACGAAGATGTCGCCGGCGCCGTTGTCTTCGAGAAGCTCGACGACGCGAGGCATCAGGGTCTTGTGAGCACCGGAGAGGACCGAAAGGCCGATGCCGTCGACATCTTCCTGGATCGCCGTTTGAACCAGTGCTTCCGGAGTCTGGTGAAGTCCACTGTAGATGATCTCGAATCCGGCGTCGCGAAGCGCCCGGGCGATGACTTTGGCGCCTCGGTCGTGGCCGTCGAGGCCGGGCTTGCCGATGAGAATTCGGTAGGTGGACGGTGTATTGGATTGAGCAGTCATGGTCATGGGCTCCGCGTTCGAGCAGCGCTCGTCTTCGACAATGGGCGATCACGAATTATCGAAGTTCGGAGCGCGCTTGTCGACAAACGCCTCCATTCCCTCCTTGCGGTCTGATGAATTCCACAATTGTGTGAAGGCGTCAATTTCGAGCTGATTGCCTTCTGCAAGGCTTCGGTCGGCGCCGGCGTACATCACCGATTTGGCGCGTCGCACTGCCAGTGGACCCTGATCGGCGATGGTGCTGGCCACGTCGCGGACCTCATCGAGCAACTCGTCATCGGCGACGACATCGACGGCGAGGCCAATGTCGAGAGCCTCGTCTGCCGAGAGTTGTTCTCCGGTAAAGACCAGCCGCCGCGCCTGCTGCCAGCCGACGACGCGGCCCAGGCGCTGGGTTCCGCCGAAGCCGGGGATAATGCCCAATCCGACCTCCGGGAGTCCGACGCGGGCGCTCTCCGACAGGTAGATCAGATCGCAACTCAGCGCCAACTCCAGGCCGCCGCCCAGGGCAAAGCCGTTGACGGCGGCGATGGTCGGTACCGGAAGCTGTTCGATGGCGTCCATGGCCCGGTGGCCCTGGCGGCCGAATTCGCGTGCCTGGTCTTCGCTCATCTCTTTCATGGCCGCAATGTCGGCGCCGGCGACAAAGGCCCGTCCGGCGCCGGTGATGATCACCACCCGCAGCCGGTCGTCGTCTGCCAGGTCGGTGGCCACCGATTCCAGTTCGGTGACCACATCGGCATTGAGCGCATTGAGTTGATCGGGACGAGCAACGGTGACGGTGGCGATGCCATCGTCGGAGCGCTGTACTTCGAGGTAGTTAAAATCACTCATGGTCATTCTCCAGCAGTGGCAGCGGAAGCGATGGGGTCATTCGTAGGTGTAGAAGCCGCGACCGGTCTTTTTACCGAGCCAGCCGGCGTCGACGTAGTTTCGAAGAAGCGGGCAGGGGCGGTATTTGGGATCGCCCAGGTTGTCGTGGAGGACTTCCAGAATCGACAGGCAGGTGTCGAGGCCGATGAAGTCCGCCAGTGTCAGTGGTCCCATCGGCTGGTTGGTGCCGAGCTTCATGGCGTTGTCGATATCGCCGGCACTGCCGATGCCTTCGTGATAGGCGAAGATCGCCTCGTTGATCATGGGCATCAAAATGCGGTTGACCAAAAATCCGGGACTGTCCTCCGAGAAGACCGGGGTTTTGCCCATTTTTTCGGTGACATCTTCCACGGCTCGCGATGTGCTCTCGGAGGTCGCCAATCCCTCGATGAGTTCCACCAGACGCATGACCGGGACGGGGTTCATAAAGTGCATGCCCATAAATCGGTCGGGGCGACTGGTGACGGCGGCCAGTCGGGTGATGGAAATGCTGGAGGTATTGGACGCCAGGATGGCCTCGTCGTCGACGATATCGTCGAGTCGCTCAAAGAGGTCGACTTTTGCCGATTCGCGCTCGACGATGGCCTCGATAACCAGGTCGCAATCGGCAAATTCATCGAGGTCGTCGGCCAGCGAAAGTCGGTCCAATGCGCCGTCTCGGACGGCGGGCTCGATCTTTTCTTTGTCGACCAATTTGTCGAGCCGCGACGAAATGGCATCTCCTCCGGCGGCCAACGCCTCGGCGTCGCGGTCGTACAGACGCGTCGAGTATCCGGAAACAGCGGCGACCTGGGCGATGCCGTGGCCCATCTGGCCGGCACCGACGACTCCAATGCGCGAGATTTCAAAGGACATCAACAATTTCCTGTGGGTGGAATAGGTAGAAAATACGGGGCTCCGATTGCAGTTGGAGCGACCGGACAAGAAACGACAGTATTCGCGTTGTGCCTACCACGGCGATTTCGGGCGGGTCAACGGCGAGCCGTAGACAGACCGTTGATATTGGGGGAGTGCGATGAACTCTCCGAATTGATTGCCCCCGCCGTTATCGGACGATCTGGTACCACCAGCCGCGTCCGCCGTTACCCCTAACGACCGAACGTCAGTCAGGGAGCGGGGATTGAAAATTAAGAAAATACGCAAGATCTCACCCCCGAATCGTCGATAATAGTATTGGAAGGGATGTCGAGCGCTTGCTCAGTGAGCTCGCTCACACTCCGGGGTGATTTCATCGAAAACGGGCCTACCCCGGAAGAGCGCGCGAAGACGAGAATCGCACACGCGTATTCTTTGACCTTCCGACACGTCGCCCCAACACAGGACGGGGCGCAGGCCGGAGGGGCCGAAAGAGCCGAAATCGCCGATGTCGGTGCGAAATTTTGACGCCGGCGACGTCGGAAGCGCGGCACTGTGCCTTCGGCGAGCGACCTCGTTCTGTTCAACGATACGACTTTTTGCGATACTTCGCCCTGCCCAGTAATTGACACTGCGGGATGTATTTCATGGCCATTTGTCCACATTGTGAAACGACGGGTGCCGAACCCTATGAGCCCTGTCCGTCGGGGGATGGCTATTTTCTGATCGACGACGACGCCTACCGCTCTCAGCGCGGCGATCCCTGGCTGGGTCGACGACTGGATGGACGATTCATCATCACATCGCTGTTGGGCAAGGGCTCGATGAGCCGGGTCTACGAGGCCTATCAGGGCCAGGTGGAGCGGACGGTAGCCATCAAATTGCTGGAGGTCGACAAGATCGCCGCCGGCGAAGAGACCCGCGGGCCCGACGATCGCGATCGGTTTATTCGCGAGGCCCGGGTGCTGGCGAAATTGGCCCATCCAAATTGCGTGACACTCTACGATTTCGGTTACGACGACGCCGGCGAGTACCTGTATATCGCCATGGAACACGTCGCCGGGATCTCGCTTCGAAGGGCCGTGCGCCGCGGCATTAAATTCGAAGCCCTCGTCGAGGTGGTGCGACAGGTGCTGGAGGCGCTTCGAGAAGCGCACGCGCTGGATATCGTCCACCGCGATCTCAAGCCGGAAAACGTCATTTTGTCGTATCGCCAGACCAGCGACGAGCAGATCGTGAAGGTCCTGGATTTCGGGATCGCCAAATTGCTCGGAAGCAATTCCGTCGAAAAGACCCGCGCCGGTCTACTCTTCGGTACGCCGGCTTACATGAGCCCTGAACAATGCCGCGGTGATACGTCGATCACTCCTGCCAGCGACATCTACTCGCTCGGTTGCATCGTCTTTGAGTTGCTGACCGGACATCTCCCGTTTGATGCCGAACGTCCCCGGGAATTGGTTCGCCAGCACCAGTACGAGCCGGTGCCACCGATGGTCATCCGGCGCGGGATCGACCCGCCGGAGGGACTTCAGGAATTTGTGGAGACCTGTCTTTCGAAAGAGCCCGGGGATCGATATTCCGATGCGGCAGCGGCACTGGCGGCCTTTGAGGACGTCGTCGGCGGGACGGCCCGCTCCGGGCGCCTGGCCAGCGGACTGGAAAATATCGACGGTGAACGCCGTCGCGTCGCCGTGCCGGACTCGCGGATCAGTGGAAATCAACTCGATCCGACCGGGGAGTGGGATAAATCGGAGGTGCTGGCAAAGGCGCGGAAGACCAACGACAGCGGCGGCGGTGCGTCGGATCCCGGCGAGGCGGCGACGAAGGATGCGACAGGCCGGGGAAATACGGAGACGATGCGCGATGTCGATGCCTCCTCCGGCTCCAGCGCGGGATCGTCGTGGAGCTCGAAATTATCCGGTCGAGGTGGGATCGTAGCCGCCGCCATCGTGGTGGTGGCGATCTTCTGCGCGCTGGTATTCGCGTTTATTTATCTGATGATGGCCACCTGAACGATTGTGCTTCGGCTACTCGTTGACGCCGCTGGAAAGCGCTGCGTCAGACCGTGAGCACCACTTTGCCGATGGTGTCGTTTTCAAGGAGCAATTCGTGGGCCTCTTCGGCCTGCTGAATCGGGAGGGTGCGGTCGACGACCGGCTGAAGCGTTCCATCTTCGACAAGCGGCCAGACGCGGGAGCGGAATTGGTCTGCGATTTTGGCTTTTTCGTGGATGCTGCGACTGCGCAGAACGGACCCGATGACGCGCAGCCTCTTCATCAGAAGTCGACCCAGCGAAATCTCGCTGTCGGAGCCGCCGAGTAAGCCGATGAGGACCAGCCTGCCGCGGTTGTTGAGCAGATGCAGGTTTCGCGGAAAGTAATCGGCACCCACCGGATCGAGGATGATGTCGACGCCTCGACGCTCGGTCAGTTCGTCGATACGCGCCGAGAAATCTTCGTTGTGGCGATCGATGGCGGCATCGATGCCCAGTTGTCTCAGAAAGTCGAGTTTGGGCTGGCTGGCCGTGCCGTAGACCGTGGAGTCGAAGGCCTTGCATAGTTGGACGGCCGCCGTTCCCACACCGGAGGCCGCGGCATGAACCAGCACGGTTTCGCCCGGGCTGTGGTCGCCCTCGATGAAGATGTTGAGAAAGGCCGTAAAGAAGACCTCGGGAATCGCCGCTGCCTCCTCGAGATGAAGCTGATCGGGGACCGCCATTGCAAGCGATCGGTGGCAGGTCGCGTACTCCGCATAGCCGCCGCCGGCCAGCAGGCCACAGACCCGGTCGCCGGGTTTCCACCGATCGACGTTGGCGCCGACTTCGGTGACCGTTCCCGACACGTCGAGGCCCAGAATATTGCTCGTCCCCTCCGGCGGGTGGTACTTGCCGCGGCGCTGCAGTAGATCGGCGCGGTTGCAGGAGGTGGCGGCCACATCGATCAGTAGTTCATTGGGACCCGGACTCGGCGTCGGGACGTCGCTCCAGATCAGTGAATGGTCTTCGTCGTCGCGAATCGTTATAGCTTTCATTGGGTTCCAGGAATGACATGATGATAGGTGAGTCGACGCGCTCTCGAATTTGGATCGACAGGGCCGGTGGTTAACCGATCGTCATATGGATAGGCATGACGCAACAGTGGTCAATGCGATATATTCGATTTGATCCGAACAAATGTGTGGAAGCAACTCTAAACCTCCCCTCGATGCGCGAGAATGACGTATGAAGATTATCATCACACATCAAAATGCGGATTTCGATGGCCTGGCAGCCATGCTCGGTGTGCGCAAGTTGCGTCCCGACCACGAGATCGTACTCGGCAGCAATGTCAGTACACCGGTTCGAAATTATCTGGCGCTGCACAAAGACTGGCTGACCGTTCGACAGGCATCAGACATCGATGGCGGCGATGTCGACGAGGTGGTCATCGTCGACGCCCGCGACCGACGTCGCCTGCGCGACTTTGCCGACGCACTCGAGGGCGCAGACCAGATCACAGTCATCGATCACCACCCGGCCGGTTCGCACGATGTGGAGGCGACGACGGAGGTCGTCGAACCCGTCGGCTCCTGTGCGACCATCGTCTGTGAGCGCATCGAGGAGCGAGATATCGAACTCAGTGCCCAGGAGGCGACGCTTCTGTTGTTGGGCATCTATGCCGACACCGGCAATGTGTCGTTTCCGTCGACGACGGCCCGCGATCTGCAGGCGGCGGCCTTCTTGAGAAAAAATGGGGCCTCGCTGCCGGTTGTCAATCGCTATCTCAAACAGGAGTACTCGCCCCAACAGCAGCAGCTTTTGGTGGCGTTGATCAGCGAGATGGATGTGATCAACCGGCGGGGGCTGCGGATTGGCTGCGCGGGCTACGAGACCCCGGAGCGGGTTCGGGGGGCGGCGATGGTCGTCGAACGAGTGCTGCAGTTGATGGGACTCGACGCCTGTTTTGTGGCCCTGCAAGAACGCGGCAAAGATCCGGTCCAGCTCATCGGTCGCAGCCTGACGCGCCATATCGACGCCGGCGCGATCGCCCGGCTGTGGGATGGCGGTGGTCATGCGTCGGCGGCCGCCGCCAGAACCCGCGAGATGTCTCGTCGCCAGGTCCTCGAAAAGCTGGCCGAACATCTGCGTCAACTCCAGATCGATCCTCTTCAGGTCGAGGATGTGATGTCGTCGCCGGTCCAGGTGGTGCCCCACGACATGACGCTCGAGATTCTGGAGCCCAAACTCGACAAGTGGGGCGTCTCCGGGGTGCCCGTGGAGCGCGACGGCAAATTGGCGGGGATCGTCTCGCGGCGCGATACCGATGACGCCGTCGACCGCGGCGACTGGTCGGTGCCGGTGGCCGGCTTTATGACTCACGAGGTGACCACCGCCGGCCTCGACGATGCCCTCGAAGAGGCTCTGGAGGTGATGACCCGCGAAGATATCGGTCGCCTTCCGGTCATCGAGGACGGGGCGATTGTGGGGATCGTATCGCGCTCCGATATTCTCGGCCGGCTCTACGGCGATGAGCCCGCCGATACGGCGGTTGCATCGAAGTGATGTTGTTCATTACCGTACTCCACAGTACACGCTCCGGACGTAACTTCCATCCACACCGCGCGCTTCGATGTGTGTGGTGTCGATCGATAGCTGACTTGGGCGAAATACGCTCCGGACGGACTCCATTTCCGGCATCTGATTTTGAACAGAGGCAGTGACCATGGCGGCGAAACGAAAGAAGCGAAAGCGCAAGTCGAAGCGTCAGGCGGCCGAAAAAAAACGCCAGGACCAGCAGTCCAAGAAATTCTTTATGGTCCTCGGCGGGATCGGTATCTGTATCTTGATCGCCTTCGTCGTGTTGCGAATGTATTTCGGGTAGGCTCCGGGCGTTGCATCGGGCAACGAGCGATCGACGGAGTCGAGGAGGGGGGCGCGTCGCGTGAGGTGCCTATCAGGGTTGGCCGGGCGATAGGGTCAATTCGACCTGCCGTTCTTCGGGCAGTCCCCGGTTGATGAAACTGTCGACTTCTTCGAGAAATCGGCGTCGCTCCTCGCCGCTTCGGAAGTCGCGGTCGGTGACGTCGATTTCGAGGACGTCGATACCGTATTTGCGCTCTGCGACCTGGGCGAAGGTTTCGTAGTAGCCGTTGAGTCCACGCAAAAATTTGGCGGTAATGCTCGTCTCTTCTTGCCGGCCGCGATCGGCGATACGGCGCATCAATACCTGGACATCCGGGGTGTGCAACAGGATGACCCGGTCGGGCTGGCGAATATTTCGATTAAAGCGCTTGAAGTAGTCGAAATACAGGTCCAGTTCGGGGTCCGTCATATGACCCAGTCCGTGGAGATATTTGGCGAAGACCTCTGGATCTTCGATGAGGGTGCGATCCTGGACACAGGAGCCGGGTTGTTGGGCAATCTGGGTGTGGTGTTCGACGCGTCGAAGCAAGAACTCCATCTGCAGCGTAAAGCTCCAGCGCGTCATATCGCCGTAGTAGTGGCGAAGGAAGCGATTTTCGACCACCGGCTCGTGGTATAATTTGCACCCGAAATGACGGGCGATGATGTCGGCGGCCGTGCTCTTTCCGGCGCCGATATTGCCGGCCAGGGCCACGAAGAGTCGAGGCGATGATTGGGGGGCGTCGTGCGACGTTGAATCCGACATATCAAGGGGCTCCGATGATGCACGGGGACCGGGGACGGTGACTCGATGGTCGGAGTGTAGTCGACGATCGTTCCGATGCAACCGTGCTGGCTGGAGGCCGGTGCTCTAGTCGATTTCGATGATTTCGTCGTCGCGCAACTCATCGCTGAGTCGACGGGCGATGTCGGGGAGGCCCTCGATGAGATTTCGAAGCAGGTAGCTCTGTAAAAAGAAGGTGGTGCTCAATACCAGAAAATGCAGCTGCTCATCACCGCGACCGGGGATAAATCGCGACAGTGCCGAGCGCTCCGCCGACTCGGGGCGCAAGTCGTCGAGGATCTCCACTGCCCAGCCCAGTCGCTTCGACGGGGTGGTGCGCTCAAAGAGCCGGTCGCCGCGGGTCATGGCCGCCAGGCGGGTAAAGCGGTCGGGAATCGGGGCCTGCTCAAAGTAATGAATCCGGTCGTCGATATCGCCGGTCGGCGGCGGGTCGTCGGCCTCCAGGGCCGCCAATTCATTGAGTAGGCTCAGCAGTCGATTGCCGGCTCGTCGCTTAAATCCGTCGATGCGCGAGGCACTCCAGGAATCGTCGGCGGACTGACGCCAGGGCGCCAGGCTATTTGAGAGATGGCCCATGGCCTCCAGAAACTCCGGATCCCGGACCATCGCCGACTGAAAGACGATTGCAGCGATCGATTGGCGTCCGTGGCGATCGTCGAGCCAGTCCACAAATTCGAAGAGCAATTCGGCGTTGGGATCGGCGCGAAAGCCGCGACCCATCATCCAGCCGGCGAGATTGGCCAGGACGCGCTGAAGCCGGCGAACCTTTTGGGGCGACGACATCACCTCCAGCAATTCCCGGCGGATTCGCTCGCCGATCTCGTCGAGACGACGCCGCAGCGCACCACGGAGGCGCGAACGCCCTCGCCGGGCGATACTGCGCATTCGGGCCAGGGCACCGGAGCCGCCAGAGGGGCCGTCGGGCGATGATTGCGCGCTCTGTTCGGATTGGTCAAAATCGCTCATGGGAGCCCGAAACATAGGGGCTCGACGGGTCGGTGTCGAGTCCGGAAGCGGCGGCCGGTGTGGAATCAATTGGGCCGCAGGACTTGTCGATCGGCGTTGGGTGCCTAAGGTTTTCGCCCGAGAATGGTCCACGACTGTGGTGGATGGTTGACGTCACCGCAGTCAGGCGCAACAACGTGTGAAGTAATTCTACTGATGCGAGGGCGATTTCGACCTTCACGTCGTTTACCTACGCGGCGGCGCGGTCGGAGTTGAACTCGTCGATTTGTTCAGGATGGTAGTCATGGCCGAACAAGACGATGAAGCGACGATGGATGATTCCATGGAAAATTCCCAGGAACTGGCCCTGCTTCCGCTGCGGAATACGGTACTCTTCCCCCAGGTCGTGGTACCGCTGGCTGTCGGAAGGCCCAAGAGCGTCAAGTTGATCGAAGAGGCGGTCCAAAACGAGACCCCGATCGCCGTCCTGACGCAGAAAAAACCGGAGACCGACGACCCGGGACCGGAGGACGTCTACCATATTGGGACCGTGGCCCGGATTCTCAAAGTCGTCAAAATTGCCAACGACAATTACAGCGTCATCATTCAGGGCCAAAAGCGCATTCGCCTCGATGAGATGGTCCAAGAAGAGCCCTACTTTCGAGGGCAATTCGACATCATCGAACCGCCGCCGGAACCGGTGGGCGAAGAACAGGTCGAGATCGAAGCCCTGTTTATGAATCTCAAGAGCACGGCCAAGCAGGTCGTGAAGTTTATCCCCGAGATGCCCAAGGAGGCCTCGCAGATGGTTGAAGGGGTCAATGACCCCGGCCAGCTTTGCGACTTCGTGGCCGCCAATATGGACATCGAGACCGACGAAAAGCAGACGATTCTGGAGACCGTCGGCCTCAAAGAGCGGTTGACCGAGGTCGTCACGCTTCTGTCGCGCCAACTCGAGGTCCTTCGGGTCAGCGACAAAATTCAGAGCCAGATCAAAGAAGAGATCGACAAGAACCAGCGCGAGTACTACCTGCGCCAGCAGCTCAAGGCGATCAAAGAGCAACTCGGCGAACTCGACGGCGAGGGCGGCGATCTCGACGATCTCGCGCAATCGGTCGAAGAAAAGGAATTGCCCCAGGAAGTCGAAGACGTCTGCAAAAAGCAACTCAATCGACTCCGTCGGATGCAGCCGGCGTCCAGCGAGTACGGCGTAACCCGCACCTATGTCGAGACCTTGCTCGACATTCCCTGGCTCGAGCAGACCGAAGACAAGCTCGATATCGAGGCGGCCCGCGAGATTCTCGACGAAGATCACTACGATCTGGAAGAGGTCAAAGAGCGGATCGTCGAGTATCTGGCCGTTCGCAAGCTCAAAGACGATATGAAGGGGCCGATCCTGTGCCTGATCGGTCCTCCCGGCGTCGGTAAGACCAGTCTCGGACAGAGTATCGCCCGCGCTCTGGGACGCGAATTCGTCCGCGTCAGCCTCGGCGGTATTACCGACGAGTCCGAAATTCGCGGCCACCGCCGAACCTACGTGGGAGCCCTTCCGGGGCGCATCGTTCAGGGCCTTCGCAAAGCCGGGACCAACAACCCGGTCTTTATGCTCGATGAGATCGACAAAATCGGCCGCGACTTTCGCGGCGACCCGTCGGCGGCACTTCTCGAGGTGCTCGATCCGGAGCAAAATAGTGAGTTCTCCGATCACTACCTCGAGATCCCCATCGATCTGTCGAATGTGCTGTTTATCGCCACCGGCAATCTCCTCGATCCGCTGTCGGCTCCGCTCAAAGACCGCATGGATGTCATCGAGATTCCCGGCTACACCGCCTATGACAAGCGGCATATTGCGCGCCAGTACCTGATTCCCAATTCCCTGGAATCTCACGGGCTGACCAAAGACCACCTGGAACTCGACGACAGCGCCCTCAACAAAATTGTGCGCAATTACACAAGGGAAGCCGGGGTCCGCAATCTGGAGCGGCGCATCGACGAGATTTCTCGCGGCGTCGCCGTCAAAGTCGCCGAAGCGCGCGAGAAGGCCGGCAAAGGCGAGGAGCCCGAAGAGATCAGCCTGACGGTCGACGACGAGACGGTACCCGACTTTCTGGGACCCGAGAAATACCAGTACGAAGTCGCACAGCGCACCGCCCATCCCGGCGTTGCCACCGGATTGGCCTGGACGGCCGCCGGAGGAGATATCCTCTTTATTGAGTGCACCAAAATGCCGGGCAAAGGCGAATTGGTGCTCACCGGCCAACTCGGCGACGTCATGAAGGAGTCGGTCCGCGCTGCACTGAGTTATATTCGCAGCCGCGCCGAGGGCTTTAAGATCGACAAGAACTTCATGCGCAAGCATGATATCCACATTCACGTGCCGGCCGGCGCGATTCCCAAAGACGGTCCGTCTGCGGGCATTACGATGTATATCTCGCTTCTGAGCCTGCTGACGGACATCAAAGTCCGTTCCGATGTGGCAATGAGCGGCGAGATCACATTGCGCGGCAACATCCTTCCGGTGGGAGGCATCAAAGAGAAAGTCCTGGCGGCGCACCGCTCCGACATCAAGCGCGTCGTCCTGCCGCAGCGCAACGAAAAGGACATGGTCGACGTCTCCGATGAGATCAAAGAGGAATTGGAATTCCACTTTGTGGAGCACGTCAGTGAATTGCCGGAACTGGTCCTCGAAGAAGGGGACTGGGAATTCGACGAAAAGGTCTCGAAGTCACCGTCGGAGACCGATGACGAGGATTCCGACGAGGAAGCCTCGGCGAGTTGATTACTCCCGGCACATAGCATGAACCACTGACGCCCCGCGTTTCGCTCGAAGCGCGGGGCGTCGCTGTGTCGGGTACACAACAGTGCACCAGCGGCGCCTGTTGTTCTTGGGGGACCTTCAATCGCGTACATATTCATCAGCGGATGCACCAGTGCGTTCACAGCGGTTCTAACAAAGCAGGAGTCCACCGATGAGCGATGTACGTCTGGCAGTCGTCTATTACAGCGCAAGTGGCACCAACTACCAGATGGCCCAGGAGGCGGTCGAAGGGGGCGGCAGCGAGGGCGCGGAGGTGAGATTGCGCCGGGTCGCCGAAACCGCGCCACAGGAGGTTATCGATCAGCAACAAGGGTGGAAGGACCATCTGGAGGCGACCTCCGATATCGAGGAGGCGTCACCCGACGATCTGGTGTGGGCCAACGCCTTTTTCTTCAGTTCCCCGACCCGCTACGGCGGGGCGGCGAGCCAGATGCGCAGCTTTATCGATACACTGGGACCGATCTGGCAGGAGGGCAAGCTGGCCGATAAATTCGTCACTGCTTCCACCAGCGCGATGAATACCCACGGCGGGCAGGAGACGACGCTGCAGACGCTGTATTATACGTTTATGCACTGGGGGGCCATCATTGTACCGCCGGGGTATACCGACCCGGCGATCTTCGAGAGCGGCGGAAATCCCTACGGCGTAAGCGTCACTGCCGACGAGCAGGGAATGGACGATGCCGACCGCAGAGCGATTCGCCATCAGGCGGCCCGACTGGTGCGGGTGGCCCAAAATTACTTTGATTGATGGGAAGCGAGACGACCGGGGGCACACAAACAACACCCCGGGTCGACTCGTGACTGAGCGCCCGGGGGTCGGTTGGCGAATGGATGTGAAGTGGGGTTACTTAAACTCCACGTCCATGACTTCTACGACGCGGTCGCCCTTGGGAGCGCGGATCGTCGTCTCTTCGCCCACCGATTTTCCGATCATCGCCCGGGCGATGGGGCTTGCGTACGAGATTTTGCCCGCTTTGATCTCCGATTCGTCATCGCCGACGATCTGATAGGTGAATTCTTCGTCTTCATCGAAATCAAAGATCGTGACCGTAGCCCCGAAGACGACCTTGTCGCCACTGAGGGTCGTGGGATCGATGACCTCCGCCTGGGCGAGCTTTCCCTTGATTTCGCGGATACGTCCTTCGATAAAGCCCTGTTTGTCTTTGGCGGCGTCGTACTCCGCGTTCTCACTGAGATCACCGTGGGCGCGAGCCTCCTCGATTTCCTCGACAATCTTGGGGCGTTCTTTCGATTTGAGGCGTTCGAGCTCTTTCTTGAGAGCCTGTTGGCCTTTTTTCGTCATGGGGACTTTTTGCATCAGTGTACTCGCTTGGCTCGGGTACGATGAAACGGGTGGTCCTCACCCCGTGAACACAAAAGAAGATCCCCGTTGCGCGGTGGCGAAACGGGGAGCCGGTAGTCAATTATGGTACATCACAAAACGGGTCGCGGCCGGTATATATTCCAGCTGCGATGCTGCAACTCGCGGCGCGAAAGTATGGATGACCGACGGCTGCATTGCAACAGGGCACCCGCTGGTGTCGTTGAAACCGCCTGTCGGAGTTCGTCAGTCATCGAATTCGCCGGCCTGCAGCCGGTCCCAGTACGATTCGAGGGCGGCCTTGATTTTTGGCGCCAGTAAGACAGCGCCGATGATGTTGGGAAAGGCCATCGACAACAGCATCATGTCCGCAAAGTCCAGAACGTTGTCGAGCGTCGAGATCGAGCCGAG
>CAYUPT010000005.1:0-2384 GCA_964446725.1 uncultured Bradymonadales bacterium
GATGACGACCGAAGCACCATCGAATTCGACGCCTTCACCTACCTCGGCCCCTTGGAATTGTGGAGCTTCGAACCCACCCAGGGATCGGTGGCCGGAAATACCTACGTTGAAATCGGCGGCTCGGGCTTTACGGACTCCACTGAGGTCTTCTTTGGCGACCAGGAAGCTGCAGAGGTCGAAAAGCTATCGCCAAATACTCTCGCCGTCCGCACACCGCCACACCAGAGCGGTGCCGTCGAAGTTTCGGCCGAAGACGACGGTGAGTCGACGACGGCCTCCGATATGTACACCTACTTCAATCCCGGTGCACAGTCCGGCGGTGCCTGGGGCAATCCCATCAACGGCGCTGTCAACGTCACGGTCTACGCCATGGGCGGTGGACCCGTCGAAGACGCCTTCGTGATGCTGTCGACCAACGCCGGCACCCAATACCAGGGACTGACCGATAACGCCGGCCATATCACCCTGTCCGGCCCCGACGTCTACGGTGAACAGACCATCACCGCCACCGCCGTCGATCACTCCACGGCCACCGTCCAATACGTCGACGCCGAAAATATCACGCTCTTTCTGTATCCCGATGACGACGGCGATCCGCCCTTCCCTCCGCCGCCACCGACGGCGACGTTTAGCGGCGATCTCACCGGCCTCGACAAGTTGGCACAGGACCCGGATTCCGACGAGATCCTCATGGCCATCGTCGAAACTACCCGTCCCGGAATCGACGACGATCTGCCCGATCCGGGCGGCGACAATGTGGTCCTCGAAAACGGCGAGTACTCCATCGAAACCCGCGTCGGTGAGTTGGCACTCGTCGCCCTCGGCGGCCTGTACAACACCACCACCGAAGAATTCGAACCGCTGTGGATGGGCACCGAGCGCTATCTGACGGCTGCCGAAGGCGGCAGTTACGATGTCGATATCGATCTCGACATTCCGCTCAATTCATCGATGAGCTTCAAATTTCAGGACTCTCCGATCGGCAGTGACGGCGGCCCCGACACCAATCGCGCCCAGGTCTTTATGGACCTGAGTGTCGATGGCATCTACGGGCCGTTGATGGTTCCGACGACGGACTCCGACGTCATGAGCATCGACGGACTCGCCGACCCGCAGACCGAACAGCAGCTGAGCGACGCGTCCTACGAGATCATCGCCACCAGCGACACCGGCGGCGACGCCCCGCTGAGCCGGGCCCACGTCAACGGCATCGTCGACCTCGACCAGCCCCAGTCGACACCGCCGATGGCCTCCACCGTCGACGTTCTCGTCCCCTCCCCCGGCGACGTCGCCCAGGGCGGTCTGGTGCAATGGGACCTGCACGGCACCGTCAGCCCCGATTTCTACTACGTCTACCTCCAGACCTTTATGGGAGAAATCGTCTGGGATATCTTCGTGTCCGGAAACTCCAATAGCTTTATCTTCCCGGACTTCCCGGACCTGTCGGCCTACGACCTGGAGAATGACGACGGAGATCCGGCCGTTCCCCTGCCCTATCCCGGTGGCACCTATACGATGGTCATCGTCGGACTCAGTGGCGACGACGTGTCCGTCGACAACTTCACCTACGACCATCTCGAGGGAGGCACCGCCGATACCATCAGCATCACACCGATGCTGATCAGCCTTCCCGATGAGACATAATCTCAGTTCCGGAGCCTTTGTGAACTACGTCGAACTTCCAGGGTCGCTTCACCGCCCGCTGCTCGGACTGATCGCCGTCGGTCTGTGTTTCGGCCCCCTCGCCGGCTGTAGTTCCGATTCAGGCGAAGACCCACAGCAAAACGGGACGGTCAATGGTGACGCCAATGCCGACGGCAACGACGACGCCGGCAACGGCAATGGCATCACCAATTCCGATGACCCCGACGCCAACGACGATACCGGCGACGATCGCCCCGACGAAAACAGCGGCGAGGAATGGGACTGGGGCGACGACGACTTTGCCATCGACGCCGTCATTCCCGCCCGCGGTCCCGTCGACGGCGGCACCGAAGTGCACATCCAGGGCAGCGATCTCAGCGATGGCACCGAGTTATTTTTCGGCGACCAACCGGTGGACTCGGAACTAACTCAGGGTCAACTGGTCGCCCAGACGCCGCCTGCCGACTCCTCGGGCCCGGTCACCGTGCGCGCCATCTCCGCCGGCGGCGAAGAATCGGCGATCGAACACGGATTTACCTACGCCGACGATATCTCCGTCGACGACATCGTCCCCTCCACATTGCCCGACAGCGGCGGATTTGAAATCGACGTCCACGGTGAAGGTTTCAGCTCGCCGATGGGCGTCAGCTTTTCCGGACAACCGGCCCGCGATATCGACGTCGTCAGCGACAACCTGGTCCGCGTCGTCGTTCCCGAAATTGACGCCGGATATGCCGACG
>CAYUPT010000005.1:2484-15668 GCA_964446725.1 uncultured Bradymonadales bacterium
CGAGGCCACCGTCGAATCCGTGGATATTGCCGACGGCATCATCACCGTCACCACTCCACCCGCCGACAGTCCCGGGCCGGCGGACGTGACGGTGAGCCACGACTACGACGCGCTCTATCTGAGCGACGCCTTCACCTACGACAACGACCCCGACGACAGCACCCTCTACAGCATCCAGCCCCGCACGGCGCCCGTCGGCGGTGGCAGCGAACACGTCGTCTCCGGCCGCGGCCTCGACAGTGCCGAGGCCACCATCGTCGTCGACGGCCAACCGGCCACCATCATCGACACCGGCCGTGCCCATGCTCGAATCGAGGCCCCGTCGACGGCGACTGCGACCACCGCCGATGTGTGGCTCGAGCTCGACGGCACCGAAGTCGATCGCCTCTATGATGCACTGGACTTCGTGGTGACTCCCTCCATCGACGATGTCAGCCCCGCCACCGGCGATACCGACGGCGGCCAGAGTGTGACCATCGAAGGCAGTGGTTTCAGCGACGTCGACGGCGTCTCCTTCGGCGGCGTCGCTGCGTCGTTTACCGTCGAAAGCGACGACATCATCACGGCCACCGCTCCGGCCTCCGAACCCGGCGCCGTGGACGTCACCGTCGCCGCCGGCGATCAACGAGCGACCAAATCGGACGCCTTCACCTACGAAGGCCCACTCGAAATCTGGTCGATCAGTCCATCTCGAGGCTCGGTCGCCGGCAATACCTGGGTGACCGTCCTGGGTCGCGGATTCGTCGGTGCCATCGACGCCGATGTCGGAGGCCTGCAGGCCTCCGATATTCGGCGTCATGACCCGTATACGGTGACCTTTCGCACTCCGCCGTCGTCCTCTACCGGCGCCCATCCGGTCTCGGTGGAATCCGCCGGGCGCCAGGCCGAACCGGACTATCCCTTCGTCTACTTCAATCCCACCAGCAGTTTCGGCGGCGCCTACGGGCCGACGGTGGACGGCGCGATCAATGTCTCCGTCCTCAACAACGACGGCAGTCCGGTCTCCGACGCCTTTGTGACGCTGTCGAATCAGCCCGACACCCCGTTTCGCGGCTACACCGACGGCCAGGGTCGCATCACCCTCTCCGGTCCCGGCGTCCTCGGTCCTCAGACGATCCACGCCACAGCGGCCGATATGTCGACGGTGACCATCCGCGACGTCGACGCCCGCAATATCACCGTCATCCTCAATCCCCTGGTTCCACCGGAGGGCGATCCCGGCGAGATCCCTCCGCCGCCGATGGCCCACTTCGAGGGCACCGTCAGTATCGAGGGCAAACAGGCCAATCCAGCGGGCGCACCGGATTACAATATGTCCATTGTCGACACCACCCGATCGGCCGTCGGTGCCTCGTCGTTGACCCCCGGCGATGACTCTGTTGTCGAAGGCGAGGGAGAATACGAAATTCGCACCAGTGTCGGCGATGTGGCGCTGGTCGCCTTCTGCGGGTACTACGACGATGACACCGAACAATTTACCCCCAAGACGATGGCCGTAGAGCGCAACCTGTCGATCTCTAACGGTCAGCGCATCCACATCGACCTGGAATGCGACATCGCCCTCGACCAGACGCTGCCGATTCAGATCACCGACCCCGTCTACGCCCCCGATGGCCCCACCTCCAACGAGATCACCACCTATCTCGATTTTGGCTTCGAGGGCGTCATTGCCATGCCCAACTCCACCATCGGGCTGGGCAATATCCTGATGGCCGACAATCTTCCGGCCACCGAGGGCATCCTCGACAATTTGACGTATACCGTCGTCGCCGGCTCTTACACCAACGGCGGTCTGCCCTACAGCCGGACGACGCTGGAGGATATCCCGGACGCCACTCAGATTTACTCGACGCCGCCTCTCGTTGCCGTCCCCGAACTTCTGGCACCGGCTCCCGGGCAAGTCGCCGACGACGTTCTGTGGATTGGCCAGAAGGGATCGAACGCCCCCGATTTGCACTATCTGGTGTTGTCGAACGCCATGGGGCTTCCGGTCTGGACATTTATCGCCCCCGGCACCGACAGCTTCATCCCCATGCCGCAATTCCCCGAATTCAGCGAACTTCCGGAGGGCGAGCGACCGGCTCCCTACGAGTCCAATCCCGCATTCACCACCGCCTTTGGCGCTCAGATCGCTGGCTTCGACTACAACGCCTTTACCTGGGCGGACCTGCAACACAGCGCCTGGACGTCGTTTGCTGTCGATGCCTGGGATCTCTCATTGTCCGATTAGTTCTCGTCACATCTCGGGTCGGCGACGACTTCCCACAGCCCGGCGGTCCTGTTATGGTCTGCGCCGCTTCGATTGACCCCATTCCCTTTGCAATACGCAGCCGTACATGAGTGATCTGACGCCGATGATGCAGCAGTATCTGGATGTCAAAGAGCGATATCCGGATTCCATTCTCTTTTTTCGCCTCGGCGACTTCTACGAGATGTTTTTCGAAGACGCCGTCGTCGTCACCCGCAACCTCGATTTGCAGTTGACGTCGAGAAATAAGGGCGAAGAAGAGGTGCCGATGGCCGGCATGCCCTATCACTCGTCGAAATCGTATATCCGCCAGCTTCTGGACAAGGGCTTTTCGGTCGCCATCTGCGAGCAGATCGAAGACGCCTCCCAGGCCTCGGGCATCGTCGAGCGC
Source organism: uncultured Bradymonadales bacterium (assembly GCA_964446725.1). Lineage (GTDB taxonomy): Bacteria > Myxococcota_A > Bradymonadia > Bradymonadales > Bradymonadaceae > SLJM01. Next base: position 5,124 of record CAYUPT010000005.1, read on the forward strand.
GACGTGGTCCGTGTGATCTCGCCGGGCGTCCAACTCGACGAGGAAAATCTCGACGACCGGGCCCCCAATTATCTGGCGGCCGTCGTCCCCGGAACTGGCGTCTCCGGAGCCCGGGTCGGGCTGTCGTATCTCGATATTACCACCGGCGAGTTTCGAGCCACCGAGTTGTCGGATCTCGACGAATTGGTCGCCGAATTAGAGCGCATCGAAGCCCGGGAATTGTTGATCCCACAGCGGGCCGAAGAGACCTTCGACAACGAGGCACAGCGCTTCGATCAACTCGTCTTTCGGCCCCGTCCCGACAACTACTTCGACGTCGACCGGCTTCAGGCTCGCGTCGGCGAGGGCGTCCGGCTCTCCGACGACCTCGACGGCGACGGCTTTTACCTCGGCCAGCCGGAAGTCGCCGAGTTTTTTGAACAGGCCCGCGATTTCGGGTTTTTGGCCAACGACCTCGTCGAATCGGCGATGGCCGCCGTCTTATCGTATCTCGTCGACACCCAGCGCGGCATCGCCGCCGTCGTCCAGAACCTCGACCCCTATGAAGCCCGCAACTTTTTGGTCATCGACGAATCGACGAAAGCCAATCTGGAGTTGACCGAAACGCTGATGGGTGGGCGACGGGCCGGTAGTCTGTTGAGCATCATCGACGAGACGAAGTCCGCCCTCGGCGGCCGGCGTCTGCGCAACTGGCTGAACTATCCGCTCATCGACGCCGACCAGATCACGGCGCGCCACGATGCCGTGGAAGCCATCGCGACCCGTCCGGCACTTCGCCAGGATATCCGCGAGGTCCTGGACGAAGTCTACGACGTGGAACGGCTGTGTGGACGCGTCGCCTCCGGCCGCGCCAACGCCCGCGACCTGCGAAGCCTCCAATCCACACTGGCGATTGTGCCCGAAGCCATCGACCTGCTTCGCGACGTCGACGACGTCGCACTGCTCGATCGATTGGCCAATTCCCTCGACCCCTGCACGGAGTTGTGCACCCATATCGACATGGCACTCGTCGAAGAGCCGCCGGCGGAATTGACCGAAGGCGACCTCTTTCAATACGGATACAACGACGAACTCGATGAATTGATCGACCTCGCAAATTCCGGCAAAGACTGGATGATCGAACTGGAGCAAAAAGAGCGCCAGCGCACCGGGATCTCCAGTCTGAAAGTCGACCACAACAAGGTCTTCGGCTACTACATCGAGGTCACCAAGGCCAATCTGGACCGGGTTCCCGACGAATATATCCGCAAGCAGACGCTGACGAACTCCGAGCGCTATTTCATCCCGGAACTCAAAGAAAAAGAAGAGCAAATTCTGGGGGCCAACGAAGAGCGCAAACAACTGGAGTACCAGCTCTTCGACGAACTTCGCCACGAAGTCGCTCACGCCATCGGACGCCTCCTCCAGACCGCAAGCGCCGTAGCCGACCTCGACGTCATCACCGGACTCGCCGAATTGGCCGTGCGCCGCGAGTACTCCCGGCCGACCATCGACGAGTCGACGCATCTCGACATCGACGCCGGTCGCCATCCAGTCGTCGAAGACACCCTCGAAGACGAGCGCTTCGTTCCCAATTCCACGACCCTCGACTCCGACGATGACCACCTTCTGATTATTACCGGTCCCAATATGGCCGGCAAATCGACGGTGATCCGACAGGTCGCACTCATCACCCTGCTCGCCCAGATGGGCTCCTTCGTTCCCGCCACCGATGCCCACGTGGGCATCGTCGACAAGATCTTTAGCCGCGTCGGCGCCAGCGACAATCTGGCCAAGGGTCAGTCCACCTTCATGGTCGAGATGACCGAGGCCGCCCACATCCTCAACAACGCCACCGAACAGAGCCTGATCATCCTCGACGAAATCGGCCGCGGCACCGCCACCTTCGATGGATTGTCCATCGCCTGGGCCGTCGCCGAATATATTCACGACGAAATCGGCGCCCGGACCCTCTTTGCGACTCACTACCACGAGTTGACCGAACTCGATCGCAGCCTCGACGGCCTCAAAAATATGAGTATCGCCGTCAAGGAGTGGCAAGACGACATCATCTTTCTTCGCAAACTCGTCGACGGCCGCGCCAATCACTCCTACGGCATCCAGGTCGGTCGACTCGCCGGGCTGCCCGACGATGTCGTCGAACGAGCCAAACAAATACTGGATAATCTCGAATCCGGGCAATTCGACGATATGGGTCTTCCGGCCCCGGCCTCCGACCCCGACGGCGAGCCCCGCAGCAGTGAGAGCCACAACCCCAATCAGATTTCACTCTTTCAGACCGGCGGACCGTCGCTCGATCCGGCCGAAGAGAAGGCCCTCGAGCAACTCAAGACCATCGACGTCGATACCCTCAGTCCCATCGAAGCGCTCAACGCATTGCACCGATTGACCGATGAGCTCAACACCGACTCCTGATCTTCGGTGCCGTCGGCGGGGTGAGAAGCTGTCAAAAAAAGCGGACCGAGCACCCCAAGGGCATTCGGTCGCGTTGCTCCCAGCACTCGGCGAGATGATTTGTTTGGCTTCAAAGCGCTCAAACGGAGGGCGGGCTCCCGCTTGCGGGAATCGGAGGATACGTCGAGGCTTGAGCACCCCAAGGGCACTCGGTCGCGTTGCTCCCAGCGCGCAACGAAGCCGGACAAATCAGCCGGCGAATGTCGATGGGAGACTTTTTGACAGCTTCGGACTGCGACAATTTGTCCAATTGCCTTGATTGTCGCTTCCCACAATGCTTAGTTTGCGGTCCACTGGAACCTGTTCCGGTGTTTGCTGACCGCTGTTCTCTGACGTCTTGTCCCGAGTGTGACCGATGAATGGTCTTCGCCCTCTTGTCCACAAAGCCGGTCAATTCGTACAATTGACCAAACCCGGTATCATCCAGTTGTTGGTGCTGACGATGTTCTGCACCATGTTCGTCGCCAACGGCGGCGTCCCCGATCTGTGGTTGGCGGTCTGGGCAACCATTGGCACCGCCCTGATCTGTGGAAGTGCCAACACCATCAATATGGTCTGGGATCAGGATATTGACCGCGTCATGGAGCGAACCTCCGAGCGGCCGCTGATCACCGGGGAACTGACCCCGACCCAGGCGCTGGTCTTCGCCGGCGTCACGGGCCTGGCGGCGGTGTTGATTTTGACCTTTCTGGTCAATCCCCTGGCGGCTCTGATGGGCATTGCCGGCCACGCCTTCTACGTCGTCATCTACACGATGTGGCTCAAGCGCCGCACCCCGCAAAATATCGTCATCGGCGGTGCCGCCGGTGCCTTCCCGCCACTGATCGGGTGGGCCGCGGTGACCGGTGAGTTGAGCCTGACGGCCTGGCTTATCTTCGGCATTATCTTTCTGTGGACGCCCCCCCATTTCTGGGCACTGGCGCTGTACAAGGATACCGAATACGACAAGGCCAACATTCCGATGATGCCCGTCGTCCGCGGCCGTCGGACCACGAAATTCCAGATGCTCATCTACATGATGCTACTGCTCGGCATCACCCTGGCATTGGCCCTGACCGGAGACGTCGGCATCATCTACCTGGTCTCGGCGGTTCTGCTCGGCGCCGGCTTTACGTATTGCTGTATTCGCACCGCCTTCGAAAATGGCACCCGCTGGGCCAAGCGCACCTTTGCATTCTCCATCATCTACGTGGGACTGCTCTTTGCGGCGATGTCCATCGACAGCGTCCAGACCCAGTATTTTACGGAGGGCCACTACCTCGATGAAATCGAGCGCGAAGCTCAGCAGCTTCGGGCCGAACAAAATATCGGGCAGATTCTCGCCGAGAACCCCAATATGGATCTCGACGAGCTCGAACAGGAATTGCTCTCGGACGATGATTCTGACGGCTTCTAAAACTCCATCACTGACCTGACTCGGGCACTCCACCGCCCACGAGGTAACCCCATGCGCCATGCCATCGAACATCTCATCGCCATCCTCTATCGACTCGGCTCACTGGGCACCCTGGCCTCCGACTCCTCGATGAGCGATGGCCCATTTCGGCCCGACAGCGAAGCGGCCTCCAAAAACGCCAAAACCGGCAAAATCGCCATCGGCATCGTCGTCGGCATGTTCTTGTTCGGATTCGCCTCGATTCCGATGTATCGCTGGGTCTGCGCGCAGACCGACCCCGGCGGCTCGTCGTGGTTTATCGGCGAACCGGATGTCTACGAGGATGTCGAGGTCGACGAGCAGCGAAACCTGACGGTCAATTTCAGAACCAATGTCGACCGCCAGCTCCCCTGGCAATTCGACGTCGAAACCAGTCAGGTCGACATCAACCCCGGCGAACAGACCATCGTCGACTTCTCGGCCGCCAATACCGCCATTGACGACACCACCGGCAAGGCGATCTACGACATCAGCCCCCCGGAGGCGGCGCCGCACTTCAAGAAAACGGAGTGCTTTTGCTTTATCGAACAGACCCTTTCCGCCGGTGATGATGTCGAATTTCCACTGGTCTTCTGGTTCGACTCCGACCTTCCGGAACACGTCGACGAAATCGATCTGGGCTACACTTTCTTTAATGCCCAGAGCTCCCGGGCTCGAGCGGCCGCCAACGAATGAACCGATGACAGGTCCCCACGATGAGTGACGACGCCCCCTCACCGCACAGCTCGGATGCCATACCGGAGCCCGGCGACGGATTCCACGAGCCCTCCGAGGATACCAGAAAGCGCAATATCACCACCGGACTGATCATCGCTGGGATTGTTCTGCTGTGGATTTTGTACGGATTGCGCGAACCCCTTCTGGGCCTGGTCACCTGAATCGGCCTTGAGTCTCCATTCCGCTCTCCGTTTCTACCTCCCATCGGCTAGATTGCTGTGTCATTTCGCATCCACCTGTGGCCCACATTTTTCTGTGTGATCGGGCTTCTCATTCTGGGAAGCCTCGGGACCTGGCAGTTGACCAGCTACCTGGACGCCGCTGATTTTGAAGAGCGGCGCGACGCGCGTATCGACGACGCCATCGCCGACGTCGACGACCCCACCGAGTTGTCGGAAGGAGACTACGACTTTCGCCGCATCCGGGTCACCGGGCGCTTCAGTACGGATCGACTATTTTTGATCAAACACCGGGTCCACGACGGACATCCCGGCTATTGGGTCGTCCGCCCCCTGGAGTGGTCGGGCGATGACGGCGGCCGTATCGCCCTGCCCGTCAATCTGGGCTGGGTGCCCATCGAAGATGGCCGCCAACTCGCGGAGGCGATGCTCGATGACGCCGCCGGGGAGACGACGACCGTCGCCGGCCTGCTTCATGTCGTCGACGACGTCGTCGCCGACGACGACTTCCGAGACCGCCTTCAGTCCGGCGACGACGCCCGCGGAGTCGTCGAGCTCGAGACCTACGACATCGACGCCATCAACGACACCGCCGGCGACCGCTCGGTAGGCCGTCCCCTGGTTTTGACGCGCAGCCCCGACGACACCGACGCCGATCTCCCCGTCGCCAGCTACAACCACATCACCGACCCCTACCTGACGGCGGAGACCCACTTCGGCTACATGCTGACCTGGTATTTGCTGGCCCTGGCGCTGATCGCCATCTGGGTCACCCACGGGCTCGGCCATCTCACCTCCCGCTCCTACGACGAGACCGACCGGGACCAATAACCGCGCTATTGGTCCAATGCTTCGGCCGTAGACGCGGTCAGCTGCCGTATATCGACTTCGCTGACCTGTTGCAGCCCTCGGAAGGCTGCCCCGTCACCGACGCCTCTGGTGGCCATACAGGATGCCTCCCGGCGATCTGAACAATCACCGGGTCCGATATATATGGCGGCATCCAGATCCCAGCGCACCATCCAGTCCTCCAGGGCGTCGTCGATCGTCGATGCATCGACCTCATTTCCCACCGCCCGTATTCGGCGTTGCTCACCGCCGTCGACCGAAACCCACCACTGGGACCGGGGCTCCGACCCACAACCGCCACTGAAGACGTAACTTCGCCCCGGCGCCACATGCACTTGCTGGCCATCGATGGGCGCTCCGTTGAGCCTCGGATCGCAGTCTTGGCCATCGAGAGTGCGCACATCGACAACGGCGGAGTGATTCGCCTGTGCGCGACGGACCTCGTCCCACAACTCGACGACATCCGGTGGAACGCTGCGCCGATCCGGTCGGTGCGCCGGAAGCGCCGCCACCAGCGTGCCCATCTGGTCGCGAGCCGCATCGAATTCTTCGCGATCGAATTGAGCTCGAATCAATAATATTGCCGCATCAAAAAGTGCCTGCGTTGGTTCGACTTCGCTCATCCAGCTTCGGCTGACCTCCAGTGGTCCTTCGGTCAACGGTTCCGATATCTGGTGATACGCCGCATCGGCGCCGTCGAAGAAGTAGGCCTGTCGTCCCCTTTCGTAGAGTTCGGCCATCTCATCGCCGACGTCGCCACCGGACGATTCATCGACGGGCGACTTCCGAACTACCGTCATGGCGCCATCGTCGAGTGCCGCCGCCGTCTGGTCGCCCAGCTCCCGGGTATCGGAATCCTGGCCGACCACAACCAGCCCCACTCGCCGGTCGATATCGCCCGGTGAGTCCCAGGCCACCTGCGACATCGCCGCACTGGACCACATCAACAGCACGCAACAGCCGATCGACGCCATCCACAATCGCCGCATCATTCGCCTCCGTCAGGTAATGGTAAACTGTGCCCTACCATTACTATTGTCGACGATCGCCCCCCTAACATTGCGTGCCGTAACACTTCTTTACATCAAAGCGGTCCGCGATCGCCGAATATTGGCGGCCGAACCGTTCCCCATACTGGATGCAATTTATCGCCCTCGACGAACCATCGCTCTTCGGCTCGCTTCTCCGGTGTGCCCCGCTTTCAGTAGCAGGTCACCGAGTAGACCGGAACGCCGTCGAGCTTTTCTCTGCCCGACAAAAAGCCCAGTTCAATCATAAAACCCACGTCCACAATTTCGGCATCCAGTTGATCGATGAGCTCCACGGTCGCCGATGCCGTCCCGCCGGTGGCCAGAATATCATCGAGGATCACGGCCCGCTGCGATGGCTCGAGGGCATCCGTATGAACCTCGACCCGATCCGTGCCGTACTCCAGCGCATAGTCGACGCCGATGGTGTCATACGGCAATTTGCCGGGCTTACGCACCAGCGTCAGTCCAATCCCGAGTTCATGCGCCACCGCCGAGCCGAGGATAAAGCCGCGACTCTCGATGCCGACGATGCGATCGATATTGCGATCCCGGTATCGCTGCGCGAAATGGTGGACAATATCCGAAAATAACGCGCCATCGCGCAATACGGTGGTGATATCGCGAAACACCACCCCGTCGGTGGGAAAGTCCGGGATATCTCGAATCGCTTCTCGGATCCGTCCGTCGAGTTCTGTATCACTCATTCGATACCTCCTGATCGCCTGGAGACTTCGATGGCGGCGGACCGCCGCCCATCGAATCCTCGGATTGATTCCAATCCCCCATCTCGCGCTTGAGGCGATAATCCGTCAAATCGAGATTGACCGGCGTCATGCTAATGGCACCGTCGGCCACCGCATTGCAGTCACTGCCGGGAATGTCGTCAAAGCCCAACTCCGATCCACCCAGCCAGTAATACGACCGGTTTCGCGGGTCCTGTTTTTCGACGACGACCCGCCCGTAATTGCGCCGCCCCAACGTTGTCAGCTGCGTCGGTGTGTCGGCATCGACATCCGACGGAAAATTGACGTTCAAAAAGGTCGAGCGCGGAAGATCGCGCTTAAGTAGATCGCGGACCATGCGCGTGATGTGGTCGACGGCCCCGCCGAATTGATGGCTCCCGTAGCCGGCGAGGCTAAAGGCCATCGACGGGATATCGCACATCGTGGCCTCAATGGCGGCGGCCACCGTTCCGCTGTAGATGACGTCGTCGCCCAGATTGGCCCCGTGGTTGATCCCGGCGACACACATCGCCGGTCGGCGATCCAGGACGTGGTTGAGTGCGACGTACACGCAATCGGTCGGCGTCCCCGACACCGCCATCCGCCGACTGCCTAGCTCTTTGACGCGCAGCGGATCGCGCAGACTGATGGCGTTGCTCACCGCGCTTTGCTGATCGCTTGGCGCCACCACCCAGACCTCGCCGACGGGCTCGACGGCCTCGCGCAGCGCGTCGATGCCGGGGGCATCGACGCCGTCATCATTGGTCACCAATATCAGCGGTCGGTCCACGGGGCCTGCCATCGGCTCGAGGAGTGTCAGCTCAGGACTCGGAGTCGTCTTCGCGCTGCTTGCGCTTGAGATGGTCGACCTGGCGGTTGAGCCGGTCGAGCTCTCGCTTCATCGTGCGCAGATCGTCTTTGGTCGCCAGATTAAAGCGACGCGCGAATTCCTGCTTTTTCTCATCGAGTTCGGTCTTAATTTCGTAGGACGCCTTAAAGGCCTTTGCGACCCCTTTTTGGACCTTGTCGTTATTCATGATTTTTTGCGCCGTCGGACTCTCAAGGGCCTTCATCGCCTCATTGAGAAGATCGTCTTTGATGTTGCTCATAACTGCCTCGCCGCTGGACGTGGAAGCGAATGTCGCCGGTTCGACAGGTGTCGATCCGGCCCCGCGAATATCGGCCAAAAGATTGGGTTGCTGTGGCTAGAAGTCAAGACCGACGGTTTTCTTTCGAGCCGTTGCGCTTTGATTTATAGGGCCAGTTTCGATAGTTGATATTACTTGGTGCATCGCGCCACTCGCCCCCACATGACGCGACTGACGGTAACGGACCCTCGCAGATGAACACGCCCCCCGGAAACGGCGGATCTGATCGGCGCCGACGGCTGCTAAAAGTCGGCGCCGCCATCGCGTCGCTGGTCCTGGTCGTCGCCGCCGGACTGTGGTGGATCTTTCCGTTTTTTTCGGGCCATATTCTCAGCGGCCAGCTGGAGGACCTTCAGCAGCGAACGGGCCTTGTTTTGGACGCCGACTCCGTGGCCACCACCGGCCTGGGGGGCATCGAATTGCGCGACTTCCAGATGACCCTTCCCGGCGACGACGCGCCACTGGTGGTCATCGACGAGGTCGACGCCACCGTCGATCTCATCTCGGCGGTCACCAGTCGGCCCACGGTCTCCGAGCTGTCGCTGACCGGGATCGACGTGGTGTTGCACCGCCACGCCGACGGCAGCGACGACCTGCGGCGACTGCGTCGCCAGCTCGGCGGCGACGACGGTGACGCCGATGTCGACGACGACGCCCACACCCTGGCCCCCGACAAGATGCTCGAGGCTCTGGCAGCCCGGCTGCTTCGCCATTTCGGCGACGAGTATCCGGGTATTGCCATCACCGACGCCTCGCTGACACTGACCCACGACGACGGTGTCGACCCCTGGCCGATCACCTCGATATCCACCGATGCATTGACCGTCGACGGACCGTCGCCGACCGCCTCCTTCGAGACTCAGCTCCGAGTCGCCGCACCGCAGTCCCCGCAACTGGTGGTACCGGAGATCATCGACATTTCCGGAACCCTTCGACGCCCGGTCTACGAATCGACGATGGCCGTCGACCTCGACCCCGAAATCCGGGTCGTCAGTCGGGAGCACTTTCCCTTTGCCGAAGCCTCGTTGGCCGGACTTCGCATCGGAAAAGACTACGTCGTCGAATTCATCGACCCCGCCGTCGACAGCCGACTCGGCGCCGACGTCCACCGGCTCGCCTCCGCACAGCGCATTCACCTCCAATTTGACCGGTGGCCGCGCTCGGTCAACGACTTCAAGATCGACGCCGTCGAAATCGACAGCCCTCAAGCCCACGTCGAATTCGATGAAAACGGCGGCTCCAACATCGCCGATCTCTACGCCGTCGCCCGCCAGCCGTCGGCGCATCGGGTCGCCGCTACGGCTCAGGCCGTCGGCGATGCCTACGCGATGGTCGACGACACCGCCACCGATGCCCAGGCTTCGGCCGACGATACCGCCGATAACACCGGCGATCGTTCCGGCGGCCGACTGGCTTCTCTGTCGATTCGCGACCTGCTGATCGACTACGTCCCGCGCTCAACGACGATCCGCGATCTTCGCGTCGTCGTCGAAGACCAGCGAAGCCACGAAACACTGACCCAGCCCGCCGAATATTTCGAGATCACCGGTGAACTTCTGGAACTCCACCACAGCCCGCTACAGGGCATTTTAGAGGGCAACCTCAAACTCCAGAACCGCACTGATAATGAGGGCGGTCAGGCCGATGTCGAATTTCACATTCCCTATCGCAGTGGTCGCTGGAACGCCTCGGTGCGCCTGGATGCCATGGAATTGACGCAATTTGCCCAGCTCGGCGGCCCCACTGTCGCCGACCACCTCCACGGCGGCGAAATCTCGGCGAGTTTCGACATCGAAAACGATGGCGGCGACCAGGCAACAACGCGCTTTGACGGCATCGCCGCCGCCAAAAACGTCCGCCTCTTTGTGGGGTCTGTCGCCGACCAGATGATCGACATCGACTCCACGAGCCTACAGTTTGAGGGATACTACGACCCGGTGATGGCAATACCGGCCGCCGAACTTCTGGCAACTCCCGTCACCGCCGGCGATGAGTCCGGCGATGACGGCG
>CAYUPT010000005.1:15768-22108 GCA_964446725.1 uncultured Bradymonadales bacterium
GCCGGCATCCGGCTTCCGACAACGGAGCTTCAGGATATCATCGATGCCATCCCCGCCGCCCTTCGCGGTCCCTTCGACGGCCTCCAGATGACCGGCAGTCTGACCTGGGACTTCGACATCGAAATCCCACTCCACCGGGCCAGCGACATGGTGTGGAATGCCCGGGTCGACCTGTCGCCGGACATGGAAGTCATCGAGATCCCCTCGGAAGTCGACGTCTTTGCCATGGTCGACGCCTTCGAACACACCATCGAAGACGAATGGGAGACGGTCATCGAGTACCGCGACCGCGACATCTCCTACCGGCGCACCGTCGACATCCCCGAGATGCGACCGACGCCGGCTCGCTGGTTGCTCGACAATACCTCACTGGAGCTGGAGCAAATCGACGACATCCGCCGCGAGCGAGAATGGCCCGAGCTCCCCGACGACCGTCGGCGGCTGGGGATCGATGCCGACACCCTGGATGCCCCCGACTACTGGTTGACCTCGCTCGCCGACGAAGAGGCCGCCGATCGCCCCTGGGATGACGAACCCGAAGACAACGGCTTCTGGAGCGGATTTGCCGGCGCCGACAGCGGCGATGACGACGATCCCCTCATCTACGAAGAATCGGATCCGCCGCCATTCCACCAGACCGAAATCGATATCGACCCCGACCGCTACGGCCCCTACGTCTACGTCCCCCTCCACCACATCTCCCCGTATATGGTCCGGGCGATCATGACCACCGAGGACAACTCCTTTTTTACGCATTCCGGCTTTAATTTTCTCGCCATCCGGCAGTCCGTCGAGCAGAACCTGGAGGCCGGGCGCTTTGTCCGCGGCGCCAGCACCATCAGTATGCAACTGGCCAAGAACCTCTTTCTGGACCGCGACCGCGTCCTGTCTCGCAAACTCCAGGAAGTCGCCCTGGTTTGGCTCATGGAGAGCGTCGCCGACGTTCCCAAGGCCCGCATGATGGAGTTGTACCTCAATATCATAGAATTTGGCCCGGGCATCTACGGCATCCACGAAGCGGCCATGCACTATTTCGGAAAGCGCCCCGATGAACTCGAAATCGACGAGGCCGCCTGGCTGGTCAGCATTGTTCCCAACCCCAAAGAATACCACAGCTACTACGATCGCGGCGAAATTACCCCATACTGGTTTCGCCGCATGCAGCGCTACATCCGCGCCATGGAGGCCCGCGACCGCATCTCGGAGCGGGAAATGGAGGAGGCCTCGGAGGAACCTCCGGAGTTTTACATCCCCGAAGACGGCGATCCACTGCTGCGATCCGATACCGACGGTGTAGAACCGGACGAACAAGTCGAGTCCGACGAAGACGGCGACGACCCCAGCCCCATCGAGTGGCCGCAGTTCGACTGAGTCATCTCCGACGGAATACACAGCGACCGCCCCCCGCTTCTGTGTAGTGGGTGCCCCGGACCGTTTGGAAGCCTATGCACCATCAATGATAATGGGATTATGAATCGATTCGACGACAGCCCGGAAACCGACGTGGCCTCCATTGAGGCGCTTGTGGAGCGCCTGGAGTGGCGGCTGCGCCTCCAGCAGGCGGTGGCGGGGTTCGTCGAGGGCGGCTGTCTGGCCCTGATGATCGGCGCTGTGGCCATCGCCGCCACGCGCACCGGCTGGGCGGAGCCCGGAAACTGGTGGCTCTGGCTGATTGCGGCACTGCTGGCGGCGATCGCCGCTGTGGCCTACCGCGCCCTCCAGCCGGTGGACACCATCGGCGCCGCCCGTCAACTCGACCGCTCCCACGGTCTCAATGACCGGCTTTCGACGGCCCTGTCACTGGCCCGACGCGACGATCTCACCGACGCCAATCGGCGCTTTATCCGCGCCCAGATCGACGATGCGATCCGCCATATCGACGACGTCGAACCCCGACACGCCGCCCCCTGGCGCCGACCGCCGGATACCCTGTTGTTGGCCCTGGTCGCCGCCGCCGTCGTCTCCATTGCCATTATGCCGATGCCCGATCACGAAGAGCCGCTTCCGGAGGGCTTTGACGCCCAATACGATCGGGTCCTAGACGACACCACCGTGGCCCTCGAGCGCGAACGGCTTCGCCAATTTCGCGATCAACTCGGCGACGACCCCGACGGCGAACTCCAACAGCTGGCCGACGATATCGAAGAGCTTCTGGACGCCGTCGAACATCGCGAAATCTCGGATCGCGAATTCGCCGAACGCGTCGACGAACTTCTCGACGACCACTTCGGCGATGATACGGCAGCTCAAAATCTCGACACATTGAGCGACGCCCTCGCCGAAGCCGCGCGTCAGACCGGCGACGGCCACGACCAGGCCATGGAGGAGAACCCGGAGCTTCAGGCCGCCATGGACGCCCTCGACGAAGGCGATTTTCAAAGCGCCGCCGACGAACTCTCCGAACTGGCCGAACGCCTCGACGACGAAGACATAAGCGCCGACGAAGCCGAACGCCTCGCCGACGTCCTCGATGACTTCGCCGACCACATCGACAGACACCAGCATCGGCTCCAGGAGTTGTACGACGAACACCGCGACCAATTTGAAGACTTGGCCGACCAATTCGACGGCGATATGTCGCCCGAAGAGGAGCAATTATTGGACGACGCCCGCCAGGCCATGGACGACGCCGCCGACGACCTCGACAATTTTGAGGATTCCTCAACGAACCGCCAGCTCGACCAATTGTCTCGCGAACTCGATGACGCCGCCGACGATTTACGCGGCGATCCACCGCAGGCCGACGACGGCGCCGATGAGTCGGCGCAGGACGACCAACAGGATCAACAACAGCCGCAGGACGGCGATTCACCGCAAGATCAACAACAGCCCCCTCCCGTCGCCGACCAACAGCCCGAAGGCGGTGACCAGCAACAACAACCGCAAGCGCAAGACGATGACGGTCCCGACTATCGAAATCCCGCCGGTCGACAACTCGATGACGCCGCCGACCAACTGGAAGACGTCGAGCGCCAGCGCCAGCAACAACAACAGCGCGAACAGGCCCGCGAACAACTCGAAGACATGCGCGACAGCATGGCCCGCGGCGATCGCGAAGACGACAGCCAGCGCGCCGAACAGATGGAGGACTTCCTCGACCGCGCTCGCGGCGACGACTCCGACACCGATCGCCAGCAACCGGACGCCGACGACGAGGGCCAACAACAGATGCCCGCCGGACCCGGCGACGAAGGCGCCGAAAGCGAGGCACCCGACGACCTCGACCCCGACGACGCCGAATTCGGCTCCGGTGACGGCGACGGCGGCCTCGATGACAGTGTCGACGGCGACGGCGAAGACATCGACTTTCAACACCGCGACGAACAACTGGAGGGCATCGACGGCCAGGAGGGACCGTCCCGCTCGGAGGTCGTTCAAAGTGCCGCCGAAGAGGGGTTCGCCACCGCCGACTACCAGGACGTCTACGGCGACTACGAAGACGTCGTCGAGGAGGTCATGGAGCGCGACGAAGTTCCCGACGGCTATCGCTACTACATCGAGCGCTACTTCGAGCTGATCCGACCGCAGAACAACTGACCCCACTTCCCATCCCATCTCGACTACCGACCCGGCCGACCCATGACTGTGACCGACGACATCTCTCCCGAACAACGAGTCGACGCCTTTCGCGAAGATACCGGCCGCATCCGCGAGCAGATCGGGCAGATGATCGTCGGCCACCGCGACGTCATCGACGGCGTCATCATGGTCTTGCTCGCCGACGGCAATGTATTGCTCGAGGGCGTCCCCGGCTTAGGCAAGACGATGCTCGTCCGGAGCCTGACCGATGCCCTGGGACTCGACTTCTCGCGCATCCAATTTACCCCCGATCTGATGCCCTCCGATATCCTGGGCGCCACGGTCATCGTCGAAGACGATACGGGCTCCAAACACTTTCGATTTGAGCCGGGCCCCATCTTTTCTCACATCGTCCTCGCCGACGAGATCAACCGGGCGACGCCCAAGACCCAGTCGGCGATGCTGGAGGCGATGCAGGAAAAGAGCGTGACCATCGGCAACGAAACCCACCAGCTCGATCCGCCGTTTTTCGTCCTCGCCACCCAGAATCCGCTGGAAATGGAGGGCACCTACCCGCTTCCGGAGGCCCAGCTGGATCGCTTTATGTTCAAGCTCAACGTCGAATTTCCGGACCTCGGCGAGCTCCACGACATCATGGACCGCACCACCACCGAGGCCACGCCGGACGTCGAGCGCGCCGTCGACCGCGATCGCATCCTCCAGATGCGCGAATTGGTCCGACAGGTTCCGGTGGCCCGCCACGTCCAGGACTACGCGCTGCGCATCTTGCAGGCCACGCACCCGGACCACGAGTCGGCCCCCGACATCACCGGCCAATACGCCCGGGTCGGCTCCTCGCCGCGCGGTGCTCAGGCCATGCTGTCGACCGCCCGGGTTCGCGCCCTTATGGAGGGCCGATTCAACGTCTCCTGCGGCGATATCCGCCACACCGCCGTCCCCGCCCTTCGACACCGCATCATTCTGAATTTCGAGGGCGAAGCCGAGGGCGTCGAAACCGACGATATTCTGGAGACGATCATCGACGACGTCCCGGAATCCCCGTAATTCGCCGCCGACCGCACTTTCCCATCAGGACCTGACGCCGTGAACCATCGCAGTGGCGACAACTCCGAGATCTTCGACGAGGAATTCCTCGAACAGCTCGAATACCTCTACATGGTCTCCCAGAAGATCGCCGCCGGCCAATTTCGCGCCCGCCGCAGGACGAAACTCGTCGGCAGCGGCATCGATTTCGCCGATCACCGCCAGTACACCCCGGGCGATGATGTCCGAAACCTCGACTGGCGCGTCTATCGGCGCACCGAAAAACTCTTTTTGAAACTCTACGAAGAAGAAGAAGACCTCCACATCTACTTTCTCGTCGACACCAGCCGCTCCATGCACCTCGGCGAGACCAACAAATGGCAACGGGCCCAACAGATCGCCGCCGCCCTCGGCTATATCGGCCTGTGCAACCTCGATCGGGTCAGTATTGTCCCCTTTTCGTCGACGGTCCAAGACCGCATGCCCCCCACACGGGGCAAGTCCCAGATCTTCAAGATCTTTCGCTTTCTCCAACAATGCCAGCCCGGAGAGCAGACGACGCTCAAATCGGCGTTCGAGACCTTTGTCAACGAACACAAGCGCCCCGGTCTCGCCGTCGTCATCTCCGATTTTTACGACCCTCAGGGCTTTGACGAGGGCCTCGATGTCCTGCGCTATCACCGCTTCGAACCGATGGTCATTCAACTCTACGACAAACGAGAATTATCGATGTCGATTGAGGGCGATATCGAATTGGTGGACTGCGAAACCGGCCAGACCCGCCAGATGACCGTCACCCCGGCCATGATCCGCGAGTACGCCAGAGTCTTCGAGGAATTCTGCGATGAACTCGAGACCTACTGTACCAGGCGCCAGATGTTGTATTTCAAAGCGCCGATCCAGCAGCCCTTCGAAGATTTGGTGCTCCGCGTATTTCGCGCCGGCGGATTTTTGAAATGACCCCTGAGACTCGATGCAATTGACCGGACTCCCCATTGAAACCGTTGTGTGGGTCGCTGCATTTGCGGCGATCTCGATAACGGTGCTGTATCTGGTCAAGTTGCGAAAACGGAGCGTCGAGATTCCGTTTTCGCCGATGTGGAACCGCGTCGTCGCCTCCAGACAACAGACCAGCAACTGGTGGCGCCGCCTCAAACGGCTGCTGTCGTGGCTCCTCCACATGGTGATTGCCGCCCTGCTCGCCGGAGCGATGCTGGGCCCTCACTTCGACGACGAAGTCCTCGACGAGCGCCATATTCTGATTCTGGTCGACAACTCGGCGAGCATGGCCGCCACCGACGTCACCGGCGGCCACAACCGCTTTGATGTCGCCCGCTCCAGAGCCGGCGACGTACTGGAGACCGTCGGCGGCGACGACCGCGTCATGGTCGCCCTCTTCAACAACCGCGTCCAACCGCTGGGCCCCTTCGTCGACGACCCATCGCTTGTCGAGACGGCACTGGCCGAACAGTCGTTGACCGCCAATCCCGCCGACATCGACCAGGCCCTCGACTTTGCCGCCGACAGCCTGGCCGACCGACAGCCCGCAGAGTTGGTCATCATCAGCGACGGTGCAGGCATCGACGCCGACCGCGATCTCGACATTGCATTTGGCGACGACACCACGATTCGCCATCTTCAGATCGGTGAATCGAGCGAAAACCTGGCGATTACCGCCTTTAACGCCCGGCGCTATCCGGCCAATCGCCTCGATCACGAGGTCTTTGTCGAGGTCCGCAGCTACTTCGATCGCCCCGTGGAGGCCACGCTGGAGTTG
>CAYUPT010000006.1:0-21994 GCA_964446725.1 uncultured Bradymonadales bacterium
GAGGCTCGCCGCCGGTGCACACCAAAAGTCGATGATCGGCGTCGGCGGTCGGCCATTGGTCGGCGACGGCTGCCGCCAGATCGACGCCGGTATCAAAGCGGCCGCCGCCGGGTCCATCGACGCCGACGAAATCGGTGTCACAGAATTGACAGATCGCCTCCGAGCGGTCGGCCTCGCGACCGCTCCACAGATTGCAGCCCGAGAAGCGACAAAAGACGGCCGGTCGGCCCGAATTGGCGCCTTCGCCCTGGATGGTGTAATAAATTTCTTTGACGGAGTACGACATATCAGTACCGAAAGATCTCGATGATGAATTGTGGCCGACGGGGTCCATAGCACGGCGGTGACGGTCGCGTCACGGGCTGCGATGGATGACCGACGCAGTGGTGGACGGTATCGGTACCGGGTCTGGTTTTTAAGTACTACCCGGGAACTGTTAGATTCGGTACCTGCAGGCGTGGTGCCCGGTCCATCTACGACCGCCGTCACCTGCGGAGATTCAAATTTGACCGTGACTAATAGAATTAGAGAGCTGCCGATGAGACGATTATTGTGCGCGTTCGCAGTACTGGTCGCCGGGGTGGCCGGGCTAACGGGCTGTGCCGATCCGCCCGAGGATGAACCTCCGCCGAATTTTTTCGGAGGTCCCAACCAGGGCGATAACGAGCAAAATAGCGATGATGTTCCACACAACGAGCAGAACAGCGATGCGGAACGGTGTGATCCGCAGGTGGCCTGCCGCGATTACTGCAACCACAAGCACGTCCATTGCCTCGATGAGAATTGCGGCGGTATCGGCGGATTTGGCACCTCGGAGTATCAACTCTGTATGTCGGGACTGGATACCGAAAACGACGAGGGCCAGCGCGAGACCTTTCTGGAGGGTTGTCTGGAGCGCGTCGGCGACGACGAAGAGGCCTGCGAGGCGACCGAAGAGCAGGCCGAAGTCTACGCCGAACAGCCCTGCGACAGCGACGAGCAGATTCATCGGCAGTGCAATGACCTGCGGCTATTTTTGACCGGTCAGGGCGAGGCGGTGTACTCCGCCTGTGGCTGTACGCCGGCGTCGACGGCCGAGAGCTGTTCGGAAGACGAAGACTGCGATGCCTACGGAGACGGCCTGTGTCTGGAGGAGGACGGCCGGTCGGTCTGTACGGCAGCGTGTCATGACTTCGACGGCGACCCGCCGGGCCCGATATTGCCGGACCCGAGCTGTGGCTTGGGCCAGGGGATTTGCCTGGAGGCCGGACAGACATTTGGAGATGACGCCTCGAGCATCTGTCAGCGCTACTGCACCGACATCGATGACTGCCCGCAGGGAGCGTCCTGTGCGCCGGTATTCGAGCTTCAAAACGGCAATTCGCTGGGGCTTTGTACTCGCGGCGTGCTCTGGGACCTGGACTTCCAGCTGTGTCAAGACGACGGCGATTGCCCGGGGGGCACGGCCTGTCGCGAGGGGACCTGCCAGCCCTCCTGTTCGGGCAATGATATCCCCTGCGATGTCGGCCCCTGCGGTGATGACGGCTACTGCACGGTGGAATTCGAGGAGTTGTTTTAGATGACGCCGTCGGCCGGCTACGAGCGGATTTCGCTGCCGTTGTGGCGCACCTTGATGGTCGCCAGGGTCTGAACCGTGAGATCGGCGCCGCGGCGGAGGAATTTTTTGTGCTCCTCCCGGTCTTCGGAGAGCACGACGATGAGGCCGAAGCCGGCGCCGCGGCCGGCTTCGATGGCGGGGCGATCGTTTTCGATGATCACCGTGCGGTCCCGCGAAGTTTCGAGGCGGGCGGCGGCCTGACTGAAACCGTCGTCGGAGGGTTTTCCATCCAGGCCGTCGTCGCGGTAGGTCTGGGCATCGACGATGGTGTCGAAGTGGCCGGTGATGTCGAGAATCGACAATACGCGGCGTGTTCGGTCGCTCGGCGAAACGACGCCGACGGCGATGTCGGCGCGGATCAATTTGTGGATGACGTCGATGGCCTCGTCATCGACCTGGAGCCGACCCGATTCGAGAAGCTGGTCGAAATAGGCCTGTTTCATCGTCTCGAGACCAAAGATCGAGTCGGTGGCGTCGGTCAGCGCCTGGTCGGCCTCCGGCAGCGGTTCGCCGCGCGGAAGTGTGATATTGCGGGAGGCCAGAAAGTCCTGGATGGCCTCCAGGCGCGGCTTGCCGTCGACGTGCTCTCGAAACTCCTGGAGGTCAAAGGGGATAAAGCCCCGGCCCTCGCGGGCCCGAAGCAGATTGTCGAAGGTCCGCTTCCAGGCCTCGAAGTGCAGTTCGGTGGTATTGGTGATGACGCCGTCGAGTTCGAAGATCACCGCGTCGTAGTCCTCCGGGGAGATGATCTCGGCTCTGCGCGGGACCGTGCGCTCCTGGTTTTGAAGATCCTTGGATTCGCCGCGTCGTTGCATACCTCACTCCCTGGGTCTTGGGGGCATGGATTGATCGTCGAGATCTCCAAAGGTCGACGCCCGACGGTGTCGGTCAATTGATTTCGCGCATCTGCCGGGGTGACGATGGGCAGCGTCTCAGAGGCGTTTATTGCGGTATAAGCGGGCCGTCTGCTTCGGAATGTTGATGGCCGGCGCCGGCTTATATCTATCGTCGAGCCACCGGTTGTCTCGGAATGCACTTGACAAGTTCCGACAGGGCGCAACAAAGGGATGAGGAGGCAGGCGCGGAGTCAATGATCCCGAACGACGTGATCAAAAGAGAACTATGACTGAATTTAGCGAGAGTATCTACATTCGCGGTTCCAAACGAGCCCGGGGCGTTCAGTGGCTGCGCGACAATGACCTGGCGGGCTACGCGCTGGAGCCGCGCGGAGAGTGGATCCAGGTATTTCCGGACTGGAACCATTTATCCGACGATGAG
This sequence comes from uncultured Bradymonadales bacterium, assembly GCA_964446725.1. Lineage (GTDB taxonomy): Bacteria > Myxococcota_A > Bradymonadia > Bradymonadales > Bradymonadaceae > SLJM01. The sequence continues at coordinate 2,876 of CAYUPT010000006.1, forward strand.
AGCCGCGAACTCCTGGCCAATTCCTCGGGGCTGCTCATCCATTACTACTACGCGGAAGACCAGTTCTGGGCGTTTAGCGTCTATCAGCAGGGGGACCTGGAGTTTCGCTACGAGTCGATCTGGCTGGTCGACGAGTACGTCGCCGAAGGCCGGGATATCGACGAAGTCGCCGACATCCTCGAGGTGCCGGCCGATGACCTGGGAGATGTCATCCGCGACAGCTCCGAGAGTCCCTCCTGGGATGAGCTGGCCGAAGATGCGGCGCGCCTGGCGGATCTGCTCAAGTTGCCAAATTACGCCTTCGCCTCCTTTATGCACGCCGAGGATATGGGGCTCGAGGAATCGTATGCCGGCCCGGAGACCGGGTGGGCGGCCGCCGAAGAGGTCGATGGCGACGAGGTCGACAACGATGCCGACGGCGCCGGCGAGCCCGGCGGTGGCATCGAAATTCCCGACGAGATCGATGTCCCGGAGCCGCCGGAGTCGGTTCCCGACGGCGCCGATGCCCCCTGGCAACGGGTCTACGAGCTGGCCAGCTACTTTTTGAAGGGATTGCACGAACAGGAACTCATCGAATTGACCGTCGACAATCGCCTGGCCCGCGACCGCCTCATCGAGCGGCTGACCAAGACCTTTATCGACAATCCCGTCTCCGGCGATTCCCAGCTACTGGGGTACTGGTTCGACGAGTTGATGACCTGCCCGGAGATCGTCGACGTCTTTGCCACCGATGATATGCTGGAAGACGTCTACCGCCAGGCCAAAGACGAGGTCGACGATCAAACGACGGCGATCGATGAAATCGAGCATTGACCGGCGGCCGGTTTTGCGCTCCAATAAGCACCATTGATCGAATGGCGATATGGGGAGTTTTGGTGTGTGGGGATAGTGATGGTGCAATCCAGTTTGTCGCATGTGGTGTGTTGTGCGCTCGATGAGATCGCGGATATCGTCGAGATCACCGATCTTGAGGGGCGCTATCTGTACGTCAACGAGGCCTTTGAGCGAAAGACCGGCTGGTCGTTGGCCGAGGCCCGCGGAAAGACGCCCGCCGAGTTGCTTCGAAGCGACGTTTATAGCCGCGAGTATTTTGACAATATCTGGTCGACCATCGCCTCCGGCGAGACGTGGACGGGACGGCTGACAAGCCGGGTGCGCGACGGCAGTCATCTCGTCCAGGAGGCCTTTATCTCGCCGGTCTTCGACGACGATGACGAGATCACGCACTACGTGGCCGTCAAGCGCGATATTACACGACAGGTCGAGCTGAATAACCAGCACCGGGAGGCCGAACGCCTGGCGTCGATCGCGGAGCTGGCAACGGGGCTGGGTCACGAAATCAACAACCCGCTGGGCTATATGATGGCCAATCTTCGCCATCTGCGCTCGCGGCTCGCAGAGATGGGCGGCGATGGCGACACCGATGAGCTGGTGGCACTGGTCGACGATTCGCTGGTGGGGGCGCGGCATATCCGCGACATTGTGCGTGATCTGGCGGAGATGGGCCACAGTGTCGACGAGGTCCAGTCCGTGAATGTCGTCGACGCCATGGGCGCCGCCATTGACATTCTCGATGCGGAGTGGACGGAGGATGTCGATATCATTCGCGACTTCGGCGATGTGGACAACGTCTGTGCGGAGCGACGCCGGCTTACCGAAGTCTTCGTCAATCTACTGCTCAACGGATTACAGGCCGTCGTCGACGGCGACTGCACCGAGCAGCGACTGTCGATTGTCATATCCCAGGATGATCAATGGGTGATTGTGGCGATTCGAGACAGCGGTTCGGGCATCGATGAAGAACACATGACGCGTGTCTTCGATCCATTTTTCTCGACAAAACACGGTCAGCAGACGACGGGCCTCGGGCTGTCGATGTGCTACTGGATCATCAACGACTTCGGCGGGTCCATCGATCTCGAAAGCGAGCTCGGCGAGGGGACGACCTGTACGGTGCGGCTTCCCCGGTGCAACGCCGATACAGCGTCATCGAAGCCATGACCGTCAGCGGCGAAGCAGGCCGGCGCTATCGAAGCAACAGTTCTTCGAAGAGTTCGGCGGCGTCGTCGGTGCGGCCCAGTCGCTGGAGGAGCCGGGCGTAAAAAACGTCGATCTGGCGGCGTGCCTCGTCGTCGAAGTCGGCGCCGTCGACCAGCGTTTCCAGGGCCTGGAGTGCGTCGTCGGGGCGGTCGTCGGCGTCGAGGGCGACGACGCGGTACCAGCCGATATAGGCCAAATCGTCGTTGGCCTGGGCGGCGTCGTCGGCGGCGGTGGCAGCGCTTTGGTAGTCGCCGTCGAGCAGGTCTTTGGCGGCGTCGACGATCAGTTGGCGCCGCTCGATCCAGTGGAGGCGGTCGTCGCTTCGGGTGGTGGTCTCGATGGCGTTGAGGCGCTGTTGTTGAAGCGACCAGTCGCGGCGGTCGATGACGGGCAACAGCCCCTGGTCGGCGGTGAGCAGTGCTTCGAATTCGGCGACGAGTTTGGCGTCCAGTTGACTTCGAAACTCTCGGAGGTCGGGCCGGGCATAGCCGAGGTCGAGCAGGGTCTGATACATCGCCCAGGCGCCCCCGCCGCCATCAGTCAGGGCCCGACCGTCGTCGAGTTCGCGCTCCAAGGCCCGGAGGGCCATGCGCTGGTCGGCCGGGATCGTCCACGATTCGTCGCCGCCGCGGGCGACGGCGCCGCGGCGCTCGTTGCGGATGTCATCGGCGTCGTCGGCATCGGGGGCGAGCTCCAGGTAGGCGTCGTAGTAGGCGGTCGCCCGGTGGAGTTGACCGTCCAGATTGTAGGCGCGCGCCAGATTGCGGTGGGCCGCCGGCTGTTCGGGCAAAAGCTGGACGGCGCGCCGAAAGTGATCGATGGCCGTCGTCCACTGCTCGTCGTTGTAGGCCTGACGGCCGTCGAGCATGGCGTCGTCGAAGTCGAGTTGCCAGGGAGCGTTGCCTCCGGTGAGGCCATCCATGTCGGCGGGGGCGTCGTCGTCGGCTTCGTCGGCGACGGCGACGCCGGTGGTGGCAACAACGACACAGCAGGCGATGGCGGCCAGGATGTGGAGCCGGGCGTAGTTCATAGCTGCTCCGGCGGTCGGGGATCGATAAAGGGGATGGAGTCGATGCCAAATCCGACGGCGAAGCCCAGTGTGTGCTCGAGGCCGGAGCCGCCGGCGAAGTTGGCCTGGAGGCGATAGCTGGCGCCGATGGACCACCGCGGGTCGAAGTGGTAGCGAGTCCCGATCTCGAGGGCCGCAAAGGGATCGGTCTGTCGCATTCGAAGCTCACTGCCGGACTCGGTTTCGACATCCAGCCAGTGAAAGGCGACGCCCAGCCCGGCCTGTGCGTAGGGGGCGAGATTTTCGTAGAATAGCCGGGCCCTCAGTTGCATGGGGCGAAGCTCCAGGGTGCGAAGGCCGGTCATCGTCGCCTGCTCGGTGACCCCGTCGACGGGGTCGGTCAGGGCGAATCGCTGGGCCATGCTGCGGCCGATAAGCGAGGCCGACAAGATGCCGAGCCCCAGGTGATCGCCCTCCCAGTTGATGCCCAGGCGAAGACCGGCCGGGGTGACCAGGCGGCGCTGGTCATCGGGGTCTGTCGCTCCGTCGAAATCGGTCCAGGAGCCGAAGACCCGGCGCCGGGGCTCATCGACGGTGTGGGCGTTGCGATAGTCGGTGGTGTGGCCGCCGACTTCCAGTCCGAGCTCCAGTTGCAGCCGGTGGGCGGCGATGTCGGCGGCCTCGATGTCGCGGAGCAATCCGGCGCGCCGGCGCATCTCGACGCTCACCTCGGTGACCTCGCCGGCTTCGATATCGACGGCCTGTCGGTAGACCTGATAGTCGTCGGCGCGAATCTCGGCGATATGGCGGCCCGGCTCCAGGTCGATGACCTCGCCGGCGGCGCCGTAGTGCTCGTCGTCGATGGCGACGGTCGCCCCGTCGGGGGCGCCGTCGATGCGCAGCCGGCCGGGCTGTCGATGCAACCGGGCCTCGATTCGGGCCGGCTCGCCGGCGCGCACCGCCACACTGTCGCGGTAGGGGCGGTAGCCGTCGGCCTCGATGCGGATGTCGTAGTCGCCGATGCCGAATTGCTGGCTCAGCGGAGTCTGGCCGATGGATTGGTCATCGACGTAGACGGTGGCCCCGTCGGGATCGGACTCAAAGGAGACGACACCGACGGCATCGTCAAATAGGGAGGCGACGACGTCGACTCCCAACTGGTGGGCGTCGGCGCCGTCGAGTTGTCCGTCGGCGACGATCGCGCGCTGTCGATCGAGCATTTCGTAGTTAAGTTTGATGTCGTCGGCCTCCAGGGATTCGACGTCCAGGCGGATGAGCAATCCGACCTGGAGGGATCGAAAGGCCATCGACTCCGGGCTGTCACAGGACTCGATGCCCAGCAGACAGTCCGGTCGGTCGGCGGTGGTATCATCGAGGTGCTGTCGAAGCTGGGGGCGTCCGACGATGTGGTGCTGGGGCTGTCCGCGCAGGGCTTCATCGATGCCGCCGAAAATCTCGTCGACGGCCTCGGCGTCGGCATCGGCGGCCAGCCACACAATGGTCTCCGACGAGGAGGTGTCAGCGGCGGAAACGCCGGGGGTAAGCGCCGAGGAGACGGCGGTCAACAACACCAGCGACGCCGCAAATAGCAGTGCGTGTGCAGAGGGCAACGAAATTCGGTACAATGGGGATATTAGTCGGGGAATGCCGCACGAGGCAGGATCAACGCAGTCCGGTCGCCGGTCGGTCGTCAATGACGGCGTCGGTGGCCATTGGGCTTCGGGCGGGTCCCCATTTGAGTCCGGGAGGTAATGCATGACGGATTCGCAGCATTCGATCCACGAGGTGGCCAGCCTATTCGATTTTTTTCACTCCGAGCTGTCGTCGGCCTTCGACAGTATCGGGTTGACGACCAGCGACGAGACCGAAAATTACCTGGTCTGTCTTCTGGAGGGCTTTGTCCGGCTCGATGCCCAGAGCGCCCGGGACGTCGGCTTTGAACGGCCGGCGGCGTTTATTCTGGGCGATGCGCTGGAGTCGGCCGGCGAACAGCGCATCGAGGCCTATCGGCGCCTCGGCGATGCCAGTCTATTTTCCTGCGGTTTTTTTGAGCGCCATCTCAACCGAGACAATTCGGTGGTGTCGCTCAAGTATTACCGCAATATGGGCCGAAACGCCTATTCGAATCTGGAGAGCCTGATGGAATTTAAGGCCCCCGGCGGGGCCTTCCATCGGATCTACGATGAATTGACGGCGAAATTCGATACCGTCGTCGAGGCCTTCCAGATGCTGGCGAACAAGCGCCGTGGCCCGTCGTATTCCCGACTCGTCGAGCAGTGGGAGCGCGACGGCCACATCGACCTGGAGGCCTGGGACGACATCGAGGGCCTGCCGGGAGGCTCCGGCGGAACCGCCTGAGCGGGGGCGATGGCTCGATTACCCGCCGAGTCGCTCTTCGGCGTCCAATTTGGTCAGGCCCAAAGCGTCGGAGAGCTTCTGTTTGCTGTGGTCATCAAAGAGCACAAATCCGGCGGCGATCTCTCGCAGCGCGTGGACCGGCTCTTTGTTGCTGGACGGGAAGATGCGTTCGCTGCGGCGTCGAAGCTCGCGGGCGCGCTCCGTCGCCAGCATCACCAGCGCAAAGCGGTTTTCGATATTTTCCAGGCAGTCTTCTACGGTGACGCGGGCCATCGTGCGTTCTCCGTTGGGTCGTGGGAACCGTGAGGTGAGTCGGACGGTCGAAAGCGAGGGTACCATAGACAGGGCGTACCCGTGCGTCAAGAACGGCTGGAGGCGTCGGTGTCGGTCCGGGGGCCCGCTCTTGTGCCGGTCACAGCCGATCGATTACCGTGGGCGGCGTCGTTCGTCTCCCACTGTGATCGTCTTGGTTCGGTGAGCTATCATGCAAATCGCTGTGTCTGCGCTGATTGTTTCGAGTCCCGTGGTGGCCATGGCCTCCGGCGTTGCCACGCTGGCATTGCTGGTAGTCGTGCCACTGTCGATCTACTACCTGGTGCGGGGCTACGAGTTGATGCAGAAGCATCTGACGATCGAGCATATGCCGACCTCCGATTGCGGCGGTGTCATGCCCGGAGGCTGCGAACTCAATGCCGAGATCGCCGATGAGGAAACCATCGTCTCGCCGCTGACCGATGAGTCGGTCGTCTACTACGATTACAGCGTCGAGAGAGTGGGATCGCAGGGCGGTGATAATGCTTACGAGGAGATCGCATCCAACACCGATCGGAGTGCGTTGTACGTCCATGACGATACGGGCCGGGTGCGGGTCAACCCGCGAGGTGCCGAGATTCATCCCCATGATGCGCTGGACCGAATCTGCAGTTCTCGAAGTGAGTTATTTCAGCGCGGTCCGTCGCCGGAGTCGGCAGGCCCTACAGAGCGACGGCGCTTTCGAGAGCGCAATCTGGCGGCCGGTCAGGATGTCTACATCATCGGCACGGTGCGCGACCGCCAGGGGCTTGGTGTTCCGGAGATCAGTGCCGGAGCGCCCGACGATCCGTTTATCATCTCGGCGCACGACGAAAGTGCACTCGTCGACCGCTACGCCTCGGAGGCTCGGAACCGATTGATCACCAGTGCCATCGGGTTTACCGCCGTCCCAGTACTGATGGCGATGTCATTGATGGGCGTCGGCTTTGGCGAGGCATTCGAAATGACGCTGCTGCCGACCTTTCTGATCGCCGTCGGCGCCGGGGTCCTGATGTGGGGGATGTATCGAATGAGTCATCACTCCCATCTCCAGGATCTCAAAGAGCGGATGACCCGCGCCGAGAAGATCTTACAGCGCGAAACCCGTCATCGCGAGCAGCTGATCACAGAGGTCGCAGAACGGATCGGCGGTGTTGTCGATGGCTATGGACAGCGGCGTATCGAAGATGCGTTCGACCATCGATATACGCCTGCCGGGAGTCTGAACACATCCCAGATTACGGCCACCGTCGACGGGCAATCCGATGTGCTGGAAGTCCTGTTTTCTGTCGCCCAGGGAATCGAGGGGCTCGGCGACGACACCGAATTTCGAGAGCTTCTCGAGGAATTGACGCGCTGTGAGAAGCAACTGATGATGGGTCGGAATTTCTACAACGAGGGCCGTCGGCGACTGGCCGGTGAGCCCGAGGGGCGGATCGGGGAGTACGGAGCGCAGAACTCAAAGCTGAGCTTTGAGCCCTTTGAGCGAAAACCGATCGATATTGTCCTCGCAGAAGATCCGAATGACGAATACGGAGACGATCAGGTGCGCTCCGAGGGCGATGAAACAGCGGAGCCATCGGGAGACCAGTACATGGGGGTAAGTCCCGATGAACTCGTCGATGACGGCGAGCCAAACGATGGAGCCGGGCCGAGGGATTCAGAGGTCCCGCCGGTACCATCAGAGGAGGAAGACAGGGCCTCGATGTCCGACGAAGATGTGCCAACGGTTCCGTCGGAGGCGATACAATCGGTGGCGACGTCGGCGACGGAATCCGGCGATCGAGCGTCGTCACAGCCCGAAGATGCACACGGACGGCGCTCGGATGAGAGTTCGTCGGTGCCCGATTTCGACGAACTCGATACCGATGGCCTGGCGGCGGAGAGTGTGGAAGACGCCGACTGGGCCTCCGGGGCGTCGATGGAGTTCGGAGAGCGCGATCCATTTGGCGATGTGCCGAGCTTCGACGACGTCATCAGCAGCGATGGCCAGTCCCTGACGATGGAACGGGACTTCGGTTTTGACGATGATGACTTTGGAGGCGCCGGAAAATTGTCGAATTACGGCGGATACGGCTTCGGGACCGACGAGCGGGCGTCGCTCGATGATGACGACGCTTTCCGAGGATATGGCGACATCGAGTTGGAGCGCGACTACGGCTTTGATGACGACGACAAAAAGGGCCACAAGGCCAGTTGATGGAGGTTAGTTTTCCAGCCCCTCCGGGATCTGGCTGGTCTGTAGGAACCGATACAGTGCCTGACGCATGATGCGTTCTTCGGGAAGTCCGGTACCGGCGAGATTGCGCCGCTCCAGCGGGTCGTCGATGTAGTCGTACATCTCCGAGGTATGTGTCGTCAGGTCCATGATGTAGTGGTAGCGTCCGTAGACGACTGCCCGGGTGTGGCGGCGCGGTCGAGAATAGGAGTTTTCCTGAAAGACCATCCGTTGGTCGTCGGGCTCGGCACCGAAGTACACGGGAACCTGGCTGACCATGGTCGAGTCGTCGGGGATGTCGATACCGGCCAGTTCGAGGACCGAGGGGTAGATGTCGTTAAAGGCGACGGGACTGTCGATGCGGCGCGGCGAGATATGCGGACCATCGACGAGTTTGGGCACCTGGGTGACGATCCGATACAGATTGCGGGCGTGGGGATCGGTGCCGTGTTCGCCGAAATTTTCGCCGTGGTCGGCGCCGACGATGGTGTACAGGGGCCGATCGTAGTCGCCGCGGATGGAGTCGATGGTCTCCATGACCCGGCCGAAGTGTCGATCGGTATAGGTCAATTCCTCGTCGTATCGGTCCAGGCGGTCGGTGCCGTAGCCGATATCCGGATGGTCGTTGTACGGGTGATGGGGATCGTAGAAGTGGAGCCACAACAAGAAGGGCTCGTCGTCGGCGGCCAGTCGCTCGACGGTGTCGATGCCGGCATCGGCGACGAGTGGCGCCAGTTGGCTCAACTGGTCGTCGCAGACGTTGTCAAAGCGCGCAAATCCTCGGCGAATAGCCCAGTCTTGCCGATCGAAGACACTGCCGCACATAACGGCTTCATTGTGGTAGCCGGCGTCGGCGAGGACGTCGCCGAGCATGGCTTCATCGTCGGCAATTGGCGGTGGAAAACTGTGGCCGTCGACGAGGTCGACCTGAAAGGGGGTCTTGCCGGCCATCAGTGACCAGAAGCTGGGGCCCGTGCCCGAGTCCTGGGTAAAGGCCCGATCGAAGACCAGACTGTCGTCGGCGAGACGATCGAGATGTGGCGTCGTATCGCGGTGGTGTCCCATAAAACCGAGCCGATCGACGCGGACGGAGTCCCAGGTGATAAATACAAATGAGGGTCGTCTCTCAAACGATGGCTGTTCGTAGGTCGGTGTGTCGGAGCGGGCGAAGGGCCGATCGTAGTCCGGATCGATGCACTGCTCGGAGTACTCCCGGTGTGACATGCCCTCCACAGGTCGCCCGTCGGCGCCCAGGGGCGGACAGTCGTCGCGAGACAAGAGTCGGTGGACATCGAAGCGCTCCTGGAGTGGATGGTACGCAAATTGGGCAGCGTCACCATGGAGGACGACAATGCGGCGAGCGTCGGAGTGGTGGGTGCCGACGCCGATGCCAAGCAGCGCCACCAGCGGTGCCGCCCACAATACGTGGGGCGTAATATCCGGTGTCCATCGACGGGTTTCTATCAGGTAGGCGACAACGGGATGGACGACGATAGCTGTGGCTCCCAGAACCAGCGCCGGACCCTCGATGGCCCAGAAGATATCGCGGCCGACGACGGCGGCGGCGACGAGGGTTGCAACACTGGACAATGCCAGGGCTGCGAGCATCGTCGGAAGATGCAGCCAGCGCAGCCGGCCGGTGTCCGAACGGGCCAAAAATAGGGCGGTAAGCAATCGCCGAATCGCCACTGAGACGACGGCGATTCCGACGGCCAATGCGAGCTGTCCGGCCAGGGACGTCGCCGCGATAAGCCAGGCCAATTCGTGGGCCTCGATGAGGTGCGTGGTCAGCCCGATACTGGCCGCCGACCACGCCAGCAGAGCGCTCAGCCCAGTCAGTACATTGGCGCAGCGGATGGCGTCGTCTTCGTCGTGGCGCTGCCGGTACCAGCGCCGGAGTGTGTCGATGAGGTCCACAAGCTGTGGTGTGGCGCCGAAGCGGCCGGTCGCCGCCCACAGCAATCCACCGGTCAATACCGCCCAGCCCACAGCCGTGACCGACCACAGCGAGACAAAGGCCAGCCAGGCCATCAGGGCTGCCAGCGGGGTTGACCCCGTCGACGTCCAGAGGGCGCTGACGGCGTCGATGGACCCCGCGACGGTGGCCGTCACTACGGCGGCCACAACCCAGGGGCCGATGCGTCCCGTCGAGTGCTGCTTGGAGGATTCGGTCATGGCAGGCCGCATGGCCGGTCAAAAAGCGGTGTTCCGGGGCGAGCCGCGGCCGACGGAGGCCGTGTTATTCGGTGCTGATTTCGCCGGGCTCAAAATCGCAGTCCCACAAATATTCGGCGTGGCGACGGGCCCCGGCGGTGTCGACATCCTGCCAGAGTCGGTCGCCGACGTCGATAAACCGAAATCGATTGGCGTCGTGCAGTGTTCGGACGCTGTCGGACGTCGAGCAATCGCCGCGGTTGTCGAGTGCCGACTGAAGGGCGTCGACGAAGGGGCGCCGACACCAGAATAGCCCGGTGTCGACGGCGTCAAAATCGTCGAGTTGTTTGCCGATGGCCACCGGGCTCTCAAATCGGAGTTTGGTGGCGTCGGGCATATCGAAGATGGTCTCTAATTTGCGGTCCACAAAGAGCGCGCCGTCACAGTCGCCGTCGAGACCGTCGGGAAATTGCCGCGAGATATCGTCGAATAGGCCCGGCTCGTAGATGTGATCGCTCATGGTCAGAAAAAATGGCGCCGATGAGCCGCCGTCGTCGAGGGCCCGGGCGCCGGCGAGCACGGAGTGGCCATTGCCGGCATCGAAGTTCGAATTGTGGACGCATTCGATGGAGATCGGTTCCGGGACCTCGACGTCATCGACGGCTTGCTGGAGGTCATCGCCGCGGTATCCGGTGACGACGATGAGCCGTCGGATGCCGAGTCGGGCGAAGTTGCGGGCGTGGTGCTCGAGGAGCGGTCGGCCACCGATGGAGACCAGCAATTTGTGGCTGGCGTCGGCATCGAGGCGGCTGCCGTAACCGGCGGCCAAAATTATGGCGGTATCGGTATTCACCGGGGACTCCGCAGGTTGAAGTCGGGAATGGCGGGCGGCGTCGAGTTTGTTTACCCCTCGAGAACCGTTACTATGTTGTAGGTCCAGTGATCAACTGCGTCGAATGGATTTGGCGTGCGGCGCGACCAAGTTTGATCGAAGGCCCCCACCGGTCGCCCATAATTCCGGCTAGAAGCAGGAGACGTGATGATGCGTGACAACAGGACCAATCAACCGTCGGCCATCGCAGAATTGGCCCTGTGGGGGCTGGCAGGTCTCTTTTTGACAGCCCTGGCACTGATGGCGGTGACGACCGCCAAGTATCTGGTGGGGTGGACCGAGAGCCAGTGGATCGCTGCCAGTGTCGCCGTGGGCGCCATGAGCCTGACCTGGGGAAGCTGGGCGTCGTTGGTGTGGACTCGAAGCCGGGTGCTCAAGACGCTGATGGTCGCCGTGGTGGTCATTCCCGCAGCGGCGATGATGCTCGTCGGGGGCTGGGCGTTTTTGAACGTGCCCGAAAATCGATGGATCTGGAAGTGGGGCTGGCTAATCGTGGCCGGTCACGGGCTGGGAGCCCTGGCGGCAACGCTGTATATCTGCGGACGGGGACTGGTCTCGAAGGCCGGCGAAGACCGCCAGGTGCGGGCCCGACAACTGGTCCTGGGCTGGCTGGTATTTCCGCTGATAGTGGTCGGCGCGAGTACCGGCGTGGTGGCGGCGATGCTGGCACTGATGCCGGAGATGGTCGCCGGCGGCGGTGATGGTGTCATCGAGACACTGACGCGATGGATCGTGCCGTCGCAGGCCGTCATCTTGATTACGACGCTTCTTCCGGCCGGCGCGGCCAGCCTGTGTGAACGACTGGCTCGAACACCCGGATGACCGGCGGTACAGCCGGGAGCGGTCTGGCCCGGCTGTGCAAATGCTTCGCAACGATGGCGCTGTACCGGGATGCCGCAGGGTGTGACAGGCCGACGAGCCCGAATAATCGGCGATAGGCGATGCTGGAGTTGATAGGCATCTGCCGAGTTGTTACCGATCGTGTCGGCAGGCCCCATCCGTAACCATCAGTAGTTGCCGGCGCGCAGGAGTACTGACCTCATGACGATATCCAATGACACTGCAGGGGCTGGTCGCTCGGAGGCGAAAGCCGTCGACGATTCGGCCGATACACTGGAGGCAGAGTGGAGTCTGGGTGACGACTTCGAAGACGTGACCCGGCGTATTCTCGTCGTCGACGACGAGCGCCACATCCTCAAGGCGGTCCGCCGGTTATTTGCCGGCCGCGAATTCGACCTGATCACCGCCGAAGACGGTAGCAAAGCGCTGGAGTTGTTGCGTCAAAAGACGGTGTCAGTGCTGATCGCCGACCAGCGCATGCCGGGGATGACGGGCATCGAATTGCTGGACTACGCCCGCAACCACTTTCCGAAGACCGTCCGCATGATGCTGACCGGCAACAACGACGTGTCGACGGCGATCAAGGCCATCAACGAAGGAGAGGTCTTTCGCTTCGTGACCAAGCCCTGGGATCACGATAATTTCTTGCATATCGTCGATCTTGCGCTCGAACAATACGAATTGCAGGCCTCCAAAGAGCGCTACGAAGAGCATATTGAGTCTCAGAACGACGAACTCCGGAATCTCAACCAGGAGTTGCGCCAGTTCAACGACGAACTCGAACAGCGCGTCGAGGAGCGAACTCGGGAAGTAAGAGAGAGCAACCGCAAGATCTCGCGGCTGTACAGCGAGCTCCAAGACAGCTTCGACGGGATGATCAAGGCCCTGTTGTGCATCATGGAATTGGGCGACATCCAGGTCGTCGAACACTGTCAGCGAACCGCCGAGCGAGTGGTGATGTTCGCCGAATACCTGGAGTTTGACGATACCATGATTCGCGAGCTCGAGCGGGCTGCGCTGTTGCACTGGCTGGGGCTTATCAATGCGTCGCCGGCTCTTATCGGCAAAGACCTCGATGATTTCGACGCCGTCGAAGAGGCGACCTGGGAATTTCACCCGCTGCTCGGCCAGCAGGCGATCCGTCATGTGCCGGCACTCCACGAGGCGGGGCGGCTGGTATTGCACTATCTGTCGCGCCACGACGATCCGGAATTTGCGCCGGGCGAGCCGTCCTCCGACGAAGGCGGCGAGCCGCTGACCGAGGAATTTATCGGCGCCTGCCAGGTCCTGGCGATCTGCAGTTTCTTTGAGCGCGTCAAAACGGCGCGCACAACAGACGACGGCAATCGCGACTTCGTCAAAGAGGGACTGGAGGTTGTTGAAGCCCGAAGCGGGGGGCGTTTCAATCCGGAGCTGGTCGGCGAATTCAAAGAGCTGATGGGCGACCGGTTGGCGACGTCGGGAAATACGCAGGTCGTCGTCGGCTTCGAAAAACTGGAGCCGGGCATGGTGCTTGCGCGTCCCCTGGAGACGGCGCACGGCATTCCCGTCGCTCCGCGGGATATGATCATTACCGAAGAGCTCATCGAGCGCCTGGAGCGCTTTCGCGACTCCAAGGGACTCGGTGAGATTTATGTCTGGGATTGAGCCAACATCTTCCTACCTTCTGCGCCGACCGGGCGCCGGGGGAATGGCCAGCACCGGGTCATTCGTTGTACAACAACATCACGTGCGACGAACTGCTCGTGGCAACGAGCTGCCTTTTGGACTGATTTGACCGGCATGGACCTGACCTACCGCATTGTTCGACGGCTTCTGCGCGATGACGACGTGCAATTTAGCCGCAACAAAAATTTCGAGGCCTACGAAGACCCCAAGGTCAAGCGGGCAATGCGGCTGTATCGCCACCTCCAGAGTGTGGAAGACGACCTGCTCGAGCTTCGAGAGCCGCAGACGGTGCGACTGGAGGCCGTCGAGCGCAGTGAGCAACAGGTGACGGTGCGCCTGATATTTGAAGAGCAACGGGGACGGCGGATCAGCTATCTCAAGCCCCGAGAGTGGGAATTGCTGCTGGAAAACGAGCGGGTATCCAATATCCTGCGAGGACTGATCGAGCGCGCCGATCCGCCGACGCGGCGGGTGCTTCGAGACGACCTGCAGGAAGTGTCATAACTCAAATCGATGCAGTCGTGGCGTCGCAACGAAGAGCACCGGGGCCGAACCGTTTTTGAAGTTCGATAGATAAGTGACGAGTTTTCAATATCGAGGTGGTCATGGACACAATGAAATCGATGGGAGCTGTGGTCGCAATAACTGCAGTATTGTTACTTGCCGGTATGAGCACCGGATGCGCCACAGGAGGCGATGTCCCGAGCGCCGATGCCATGCCCGAGGGCGCATCGTACTCCGGGCTGTGGTACTCCGAGCAATTCGAACACATGTATCTGTTTCAGGATGGCGACCGCGTCGAAGGGGTCTACGCCTACGGCGGCGGAGGGACTCTGGAGGGAGAAGTCGACGGCAATCTGCTATTGTTTTCCTGGGATGAACCCAGAACAGGAGAGGCGGTTCAACAGAGCATGAGTGGACAGGGGTTCTTTTTGTTGGAGCGACGTGGAGACGACTTGGAGTTGGTCGGTCAGTGGGGCTATAACGACAATCGAAGCGGTGCCGGGCCCTGGGAGGCGGAATTCGTGCGCGAGTTAGAAGAGGACGATCCGGAGACCATCGAAGAGCTCCGCGAAGTACACTGATGACGCGCGGCTACGCATGGCGTAACTTGAGGATTTGAGGATTATCGATGGCAGTTTCTGTGGGACGAATACTCGACCGGCGACTGATCGCGGCGGCGCTCGTGGGATTGATGGGGTGTGCGGCGTCACCGGCCACGCCGGACCTGGAAGAAGAATTGATGGTCGCCGACGAGGAGGAGCGAGAGGCGGTTCAGACGGCGTTAACCCAGGAGTTGGAGCGCTCCATCGATCGGTTGCGCATCGATGACTACGAGCCGCCCTATTTTTTGTCCTACCATCTGCGCGACGAGGAGCGCTACAGCCTGACGGGGCGCTACGGAGCGCTGACCGGCGAAGATCACAGCCGGCAGCGCTACGCCTATGTCGAGAGCCGGGTCGGGGACTACGACTTCGATAACTTCGCCGACGTCGATGCCCAGAGCTGGCGGATGGGCGATTTTCGAGCCGATCGAATCCAGCCCATCGATGCCGATGTCGACGCCCTGCGCGGCGCGCTGTGGCTGCTGACCGACGAGGCCTACAAAAAGGCATTGAGCGACTACCAGACCAAGCGCGGTGGAGCGGTCTATCAGGCCGATCGAGAGCTGGAGGTGCCCAGCTTTAGCCGAGAGGAACCGCAGCAATACCGGGGCGATTCTCGGCCCCTGCAGATCGATCGCGGGGAGTGGCGAGAGATGGTCCGCGATATCACCGCCGAGATGCGGGAGCACGACTTTTTGATGGATGCCAAGATGGATGTCACCGCCCGGCGCCAGATCCGATATCTGGTCAACTCCGAGGGCACGGACATTATCGATGAATTTACCATCTACGCCGTCCACGCCCAGGCCCATACGCGGGCCGACGACGGGATGTTGCTCGAAAATAGCCGGCGCTTTTTTGCACTCGACGGCGATCAGTTACCCGACGAGGAGACGATTCGCCAGGAAGTCGACGAGATGATCGTCGATCTCCGGGATCTTCGCGAGGCGCCGGTCATCGATCCCTATACGGGACCGGCGATTCTCGATCCGCAGGCCGCCGGCGTGCTCTTTCACGAAGCCGTCGGCCATCGACTGGAGGGCGAGCGCCAGCTCGACGACGCCGAAGGTCGGACCTTCTCGGGGCACGTCAACAGCCAGATTATGCCGGAGTTTCTGTCGATTTACGACGACCCGACGATGGAATCGTACGACGGCACGCAACTCAACGGCCACTATCGCTTCGATGACGAGGGCGTGCCCGCCCAGCGCGCATCGCTGGTCGAAGACGGCACACTCGTCGGATTTTTGATGAGCCGAACGCCGATCGAGAACTTCGAACGGTCCACCGGCCACGGGCGCGCCCAGGGGGTCAATGTACCCCAGGCGCGCATGGCCAATTTTGTGGTGGAAGCTGACTCCGAGCACACCGTCTCCGATGAGGAGTTGCGCGAACAACTGCTGGAGAAAGTCCGTGAAAATGGCGACGATTACGGATTGATCATTCGCGATGTCACCGGCGGTTCGACCAATACGCTCGGGTTCGGCTACCAGGCGTTTAAAGGCATTCCGCGCATGATCTACAAGGTCGATGCCGAAACCGGCGAACAGACGTTGGTCCGCGGTGCAGAAATGGTGGGCACGCCGCTGTCGGCGATCGGCGAAATTGAAGCGGCCTCCGAACAGGTCGACGTCTTCAACGGGTTTTGCGGTGCCGAAAGCGGCCATGTGCCGGTATCGACGGTGGCGCCGGCGCTGCTGACGAATGAAATCGAATTGCAGCGATCGGGCCAATCTCGAGAGCGCAGTCCCGTGCTCCCGCCGCCCTGGGCCGACGAGGACGAATCGTCACCCACGGATACCGCCGGGGCCGACGACGCGCCGACGACCGCCCCCGATGCTTCCTGAAGAAGCGCGGCGCGGCGGTGGGCGACGGGCTTGCCGAACCGTCGGCCCGTTCGCTACAAAAGATGGTAGATCCGTACCGTACTGAAACCGGAATGCTTCGAAGCGGTGAGCCACTACTGCGATGACGTCCCTTCTAGCGAGGAGAACCGACGATGGAAATGACACCCAGTAAATCCGAGGAGCCCCGGGGCGAAGAGGCCCTGAAGATGGAGAATGCGGGATTTATCTCGCACGAGGGCAAAACCTACAGCGACGAAGAGGACGAGACCTGGGAGATTTTGTGCAAGCGGCGCATGGACAAGCTGCCGGAGACCGCCAGTCAGGCCTGGCTCGATGGTCTCGACAAATTGGAGATGCCCCTCGATCGAGTGCCGCTATTTGGCGAACTCAACGAGAATCTCGAGCCTTTGACGGGGTGGACGATTCGGGCCGTCGACGGCTTTATTCCGGCTCAGATGTTCTTTGGTTCCATGGGCCGGCGTGAGTTTCCATCGACGCTCGAGATCCGCTCTCGGGACACCCTGGAGTACATCCAGGAGCCCGATATCTTCCACGACGTCTTTGGCCACGTCCCGATGCACACCGATCCGGTCTTTGCCGACTTCGTCCAGGAGTACGGCCAGCTGGCGACGGAGGTCGTCGATGATCGCGATAAATTCGACGCGCTGGGCCGCCTGTGGTGGTTTACCGTCGAATTCGGATTGGTCGAAGAGCAGGGCGAGACGAAATTGTACGGCTCCGGCCACATGTCGTCGTTTGGCGAGGCGGAAAACGTATTTGCGGGAGGACCGGAGATACGAGAATTCGACCTGGATGAAGTGATCTCGACGCCATTTCGCATCGACGTCTATCAGCCGGTGTTATGGGTCGCTCAGGGCTTTGAACAACTTCGGGAGTCGGTCGCCGAACTTCGGCGCCGATGGGCCGAAGACCTCGAGGACTGATCGTATTATCCAATACCGGGCCGGGGGGAAAGCTCAGAAGCTATCAAACAAGTCTCCCGTCGTGATTACCGGCCGATTTAGACCGCAGTTGCCGTCGAAAATCCTCGACTTAGCGCTGCTAGGCCTCGTCTTTCGATCGAAAACTGCGGCAAAATCTTCTCGGTCTCACTCGGTCCGACATTATTTTGACAGCTTCTCAGCGCTCCGTCACGCCGAAATACCGACGTTCCAATCGCCGGCTCGATGGCCCTTTGATTCGGCGGTATAGCGTTCTCAGTGTCGATACATCCACAGGCCGCCGAAGACGTATCCGACAGGCACCCAGCGCGATCGCCTGTCAAGTCCTTGAGAGGAGCGAAGCCGTGTGCTAGCGTAATGCCCATCGCGAGGCGCCATTGTAGGGACTCGAGCCGGAATAATCCGCAGAGTCCGGCGCCATATTGTGAAGCATGCAGAGTCAACGAGACCATCACAGGAGGTCTGAAATCTCTAGGAGAAACCGACGCCGTGACGACGATTCGTCCCACCGAGTAAATAAAGATATTCGCGCCTCTGAGATCCGTGTCATCGATCCAGATGGCGAACAGATCGGGCTTATGAGTCCTCAGAAAGGCCGCCAGAAGGCCGAAGAGTACGGACTCGATCTCGTCGAGGTCGCCCCCAAGGCGCGTCCTCCGGTGTGCCGAATCATGGATTATGGCAAGTATCAGTACGAGCAATCCAAGAAGAAACAAGCCTCGAAGTCGAGTCGGGTTCAGCTCAAGACGGTCCAGTTTCGCCCCAATACCGAAGAACACGACCTCAATACCAAGCTCAATCGAGCCAAAAAGTTCATTGAGAAGGGTAACCAGGTCAAATTCGTGATGCGGATGCGGGGACGAGAGCGCTCCTATACCGATCGCTGGGTCGAGCAACTCGAAGACATGATCGACGATTTTCAGGAGGACTACGGTACGGCCATCAAGACGGTCTCCAAGCCCAGCGCTGAAGGCTGGCGCATTACGGCCGTTGTCGAGCCCGATTCCTCGGATTGATGGACGTCGGCGAATGAGCGCCCGGCCGCCGAGGCCACGGGCGTGCAATCTGAATCCCATTGATTCAGTCCCCTGACCGGAGGTCTGGTTGAGTGCCTTCAGTATGTCAGCGACTGGATACCGGGTATCGTCAGCTCAATTCTGGTAGACGGGCCCCGCCGATTATACCCCGGCGGGGTTTTTCATTTCGTCACCAGGGCGCCACTTCGCTAGACTGTATACAGATCGACCGTGGCTGCGGTGTGGTGGGTCCACGGTGGCGTTCGCACCGGTGGACCATGTAGGCCCCCGAAGTTGATCCCGCGTACGATAATTGTGGTAGCGACACTGGGTTGTTCTCCAGTCTCGTTAAAGCGAGTCGTTTCATGAGTATACAAGATGAAGTCGACCAGTTGCGCGGTCGTTTTCGGTCTCTGGCCGAGCGCGATCAGGCTGAGATACCCGGGGCCTACGAGTTGGCTGCCGGATTGGCCAAAGTCGTCACCCATCTGCGGGTGGGCGATATCGACAACCAGCAGCGGCTGGCTGTTATCGTCCAGGGGCTCAGTGGTCTGGCGGACTTTCTGGACTCCAACGCCGACCCCGACGATTCCGTAATCGACGACGAGTCCGAAGCGGAGTCCCAAGAGGAGTCCGACGGCGAGGGATTGGAACAATTTATCGCCACGTTCAAAAACGACGCCGGCAACCGCATTCAGGGATTGTCGATTTCTCTGAT